>JAQGMU010000459.1 GCA_028292195.1 Ramlibacter sp.
TCGCCCAAGGCGATCCCGATGCTGCGCGACGCCGAGGAGGTGATGGGCCGCATCCGCCGCGTGCCCGGCGTCGAGTACACCGTGCTGGTGCCCAACCTGCGCGGCGCCGAACGGGCCATGGAGTCGCGCGCCGACGAACTGAACCTGGTGATGTCGATTTCGGAGACGCACAACCTGGCCAACCTGCGGATGCCGCGCGAGCAGAGCTTTGCCGCGCTGGCGGAGGTGGTGCGCGTGGCCGGCGGCCGCACGCCGATCAACGTCTCGCTGTCCACCAGCTTCGGCTGCCCGATGGAAGGCGAGGTGCCGCAGGAGGAAGTGCTGCGCTGGTCGCAGCGCTTCGCCGACCTCGGTGTGCGCGGCCTCACCATCTGCGACACCACCGGCATGGCGCAGCCGGCCCAGGTGGCGCGCATGTGCGAGGCGCTGCAACAGCGCTTCCCCGGCCTGCAGCTGACGCTGCACTTCCACAACACGCGCGGCATGGGCCTGGCCAACGTGCTGGCCGCCGTGCAGACGGGCATCGTGCGCTTCGACGGCTCGCTCGGCGGCCTGGGCGGCTGTCCCTATGCCCCCGGCGCCAGCGGCAACATCGCCAGCGAGGACGCCATCCACATGCTGCAGGCCATGGGCTACGACACCGGCATCGACCTTCCCCGCCTGCTGGACGTGGCGCGCCAAATGCCGGGAATCGTCGGCCACGACGTGCCGGGGCAGGTGGCGAAGGCGGGCCCCAGCACGCAACTGCACCCGGTGCCGCCGGCGGTGACGCAATTGCAGCGCACGCTCCAGTCCGCCTGACCATGATTCCCAAGAAGAGGAGACACCCATGAGCCGCCGCCCCTTCCTGCGCTGCGCCGTCCTGGCCGCCGCCACCCTGACCGCGGGCTTGGCCTTCGCGCAGGGCGCATTTCCCAGCAAGCCCATCACCCTGATCGTGCCGAACCCGCCCGGCGGCCTGGTCGACACCTCGGCGCGGCTGGTGGCCGACCCGCTGCAGAAGGTGCTGAACCAGACGGTGGTGGTCGACAACCGCGGCGGCGGCAGCGGCAACGTGGCCTATGGCATGGTCGCCCGGGCGCCGGCCGACGGCTACACGCTGCTGGTTTCCTATTCCGCCTACCACGTGGGCAACCCTTCGCTCACGCCCAAGCTGCCCTGGGCGCAGAAGGACCTGGTGCCGGTGGCGATGGTCACCGTGGCCACCAACGTGATCGCCGCCCATCCCTCGGTGCCGGCCAACACGCTGGCCGAGTTCATCGCCTACCTGAAGAAGAACCCCGGCAAGCTGAGTTACGCGTCGCAGGGCAACGGCTCGCTGTCGCACATCGGCACCGAGATGTTCAAGACGCGGACCGGCACCAGCATGGTCCACATACCCTACCGCGGCTCCGGCACCGCCATCCAGGACGTGCTCTCGGGGCAGGTGCAGGTGTTCATGACCACGCCGCCTTCGGTGATGCAGCACATCCAGAACGGCAAGCTGAAAGGCTTGGCGGTCACCGGCAAGACGCGCCATCCCGGCCTGCCCAATGTGCCGACCACGGCCGAAGCGGGCCTGAAGGGCTTCGAGCTCGAGGCCTGGGTGGCGATTTTCGCGCCGGCCGGCACGCCGCCCGACGTCGTCAACAAGCTCACAGCCAGCATCAAGCAGGCGCTGGAGCAGCCCGAGACCAGGACCCGCGCCGACACCGCCGGCATCGAGCTGCGCTACCTGCCGCCGGCCGCGCTCGACGCCGTGGTGAAGCGCGAGACCGAGTTCTGGGCCAGGACCATCAAGGCCTCGGGCATCACCGCCGACTGACCACGACCGCGGCCATGCGCATGCGCTCAGAGCGTCTTGCGCAGCAGCTCGAAGGCGAACGTGAGGAACGCGATCCAGCCGATCGTGAACAGCAGCGTGCGGGCACTCAACAGGCTGAACCCGGTGATGTGGACCAGGGCGTGGGCGACCCGTGCATAGAAGTAGACGGCCGCCGCCCCTACGGTGACGGCGGTCGACACCCCGGCCGCATGGCCGATCAGGACGACCGGGGCGAAGAGCGCGAGGTTTTCCACTGCGTTCACATGGGCCCGGTTGGCGCGATCGACCCAGGTCGGCAGGGGCGACGTCGGCGCCACGACGTAGTCGGACGGCTTCAGGGGCCCGCGCGTCTTCACGCGGCCGACGATGACCGGAATCCAGAGCAGTCCGGTGAGGATGGTGGTGAACAGCAGGTAGAAGAGTTCGGTCGTCATGAGGGTTTCCGGTGGCTATCGTTTCACACACCGGGCTAGGGCTTGAACACCAGCTCGCGGCCGTCCTCGTTGCGCAGCTTCATCGAGCTGGCCCGGCCATCCGACTGCAGGATCACGTAGGTGTCCCGGGTTCCGGTGGGGCCGGCGAAGCTTAGTCCCGCCGACTGCTCCGAAGCAGCGATCTTGACGGACGGCCGTCCCCGCTCCGTGATCAGGCGCAGCAGCACGGTCTCCGAACTCGTCTCCCCGTTCGCCTGCACCGTCGGCGGCAGCACGGCCAGCGAGGCGCGGACGCGGCCCTGGTCATCGACGATTTCCAGGGCGCGGCCCCGCAGCACCGGCGCCGCGCTGTCGGCCGCCGCGAGCCGCGCATTGGACAGCAGCAGGAACACCAGCAGCGCGAGATTGACGATGGTCAGGGTGACGAGAACAGGTTGCAGTTTCTTCATGGCCAGTCCTCCAAAGCGCGTCCTTACCGGCGCCGGCCTCACGCCAAGGCGATGCGGAAGCGCAGCAGCGTGCCGCCGCGGAAGGCCGCCGGCTTGGCCTCCTCGCCGAGCAGGGCACCGCCGTTGGCGTGGATGACGCGCTGCGATGCCAGGTTGGCGCCGTCGGTCGTGAGCTCCACGTGCGCAAGCCCGCGCTCGCGCGCCTCGTCCAGCATCAGCGCCAGCGCCTGCGTCGCGTAGCCGCGGCGCTGCCTCCACGGCACCACGGAATAGCCCACATGGCCAAGGCAGTACCAGGGCAGGGCGCCGCCGTCCGGCTGCCAGCGCAGGTTGATGCTGCCGCAGAAGGTGCCGTCCCAGATCCACTTGCGGTAGCCGGGCAGGCGCGGCACCAGCGAGCCATCGGGCAGTTGCACCGGGCCGCCCGCGCCCTCCAGGTCGACCAGGCTGGCGACGAAATTGCTGGGGCTCAGCTCGATGCGCACCAGTTCGTCCTGCGCCGCCGCCCGCCCGCGCTCGTTGTCCGGCGTCCAGCCGCGTTCCAGCGCCGCCACGTAGGCAGACAGGTGGCTGAGGGAAGGCCAGCGAAGATCCATGACCCCATTGTGGAGCCTTCCGGGGGGCTCAGCGCCCTGCCGGCGGCTGCCAGAGTTCGACCTTGTTGCCCTCCGGATCGATCACCCAGCCGAATTTGCCGTATTCGGAGTCGTCGGTTTTCTCCAGGACCTTGCAGCCCTCATCGCGCAGCGCCTGCAGCAAGGCCGCCAGGTCGGCCACACGGTAATTGACCACGAAGGGCGCGGTGCCTGGGGCGAAGGTGTCGCTGCCCGCGGCGGCGACGGACCAGATGGTTGTTCCCGTCACCGGTTTGCCGGCTTCGTCGGCCCACGCGAAAACGGCGCCGCCCCAGTCCTGGACGTCGATCCCGAGGTGCTTCTTGTACCAGGCGCCCAAGGCGGCAGGGTCCCTGGACTGGAAGAAGATTCCACCGATGCCCGTGACGCGTTTCATGGGAGCCTCCGGAGAAGCTGGGTCCAGGCCCCAGCCTGATGTGGCCGTTGTTGGATCGTTGAACCGGCGGGTGCGGCTCGACACGGCGCAGCCGGCTTCACTTGCGTGCTGCCTTGAGCTTGGGCTTGCGCTGCGGCGCGGGCTCGGCGGCAGCGGCCACCGCCCGCAGCGCCGCCAGGAATTCGCGCAGCGCCGGTGACGGCACTTTGTCGCTGCGCGTGACGATGGCCAGCTTGGCCATCGCGATCGGCAGGTCGACCGGCACGATGGCCAGCATGCCGTGGCGCGCGTAGTGCTGCGCCACCGGCAGCGGCACGACCGACAGCATGTCGCTCGCTTCCAGCAGCGCGGTCGTGGCCAGGATCGATGAGGTTTCCAGGATGTCGGGCAGGCCGCTGATGGCCGCGTGCTGCAGGGCCTGCTCGATGCGGCGGCGCATCGGGCTGCCCAGCGGGTGCAGCACCCAGGAATGGCCCGCCAGCTCCGCCAGTGCCGGCGGCGGCCGGTCGAACAGCGGATGGCCGGGCCGTGCCACGACCGCCATCGCTTCGCCCTCCAGCGGTTCGATCGCCAGGTCCGCGGCCTGGAACTGGTCGGGCAGGCGTCCCAGCACCAGGTCGAGATCGCCGCGCACCAGCGCCGGCAGCAGCAGGTCGCTGGTGTCCACCTGCAGGGCGATCTTCACCCGCGGATGCGCCGCCTTGAACCGCACCAGCGTCTGCGCCAGCAGTTGCGGCACCGCACCCATCACGCTGCCGATGCGCACCAGGCCGGCGGCGCCGGCGGCCAGCGCCGCCATCTCGTCGCCGGCGTGCTCGAAGTCGTGCAGCACGCTGCGCGCGTACCGGATCATCACATCGCCGTAGGCAGTGGGCTCCATGCCGCGCGCATGGCGCAGGAACAGCGTCACGCCCAGTCCCCCCTCCAGCTGCTGAAGCAGCGCGGTGGCGGCCGGCTGGGTGGTGTGGATGGCGGCGGCGGCGCGGCGCAGGTTGCGGTGCTCGTCCAGCGCGGCCAGCAGCATGACCTGCCGGCTCTTGATGCGCAGGCGCCGGAACAGGCTCGCCGGCGGGATGGGTTCCGGCTGCTGAGTGAGGTCCATGAGCGATCCTGGAACTGAAATCAAACTATATCAAACGACGATTGGATGGATATCGCTGGCCTGCCTATCCTCGTACCGGCCCCCAAACCCGATTGCCCAACCTGCCTGCCATTCCCTTGCCGCTCCAGATCACCCAGCTGTCCGTCCACGACATCCGCTTTCCCACCTCGCGCTCGCTCGACGGCTCCGACGCCATGAACGCGGCGCCCGATTACTCCGCCACCTACGTCGTCCTGCACACCAATGACGGGCTGCAAGGCCACGGCCTGACGTTCACCATCGGCCGCGGCAACGAGATCTGCGTGGCGGCGGTGCGGGCGCTGGAGCACTTCGTCGTCGGCAAGACGCTGGCGCAGATCACCGACAACATGGGCGTGTTCTGGCGCGAGATCACCAGCGGCGACAGCCAGCTGCGCTGGCTGGGCCCGGACAAGGGCGTGATGCACCTGGCCACCGCCGCCATCGTCAACGCGGTGTGGGACCTGTGGGCCAAGGCGCAGGGCAAGCCGGTGTGGAAGCTGCTGGCCGACATGGCGCCGGAAGACCTGGTGCGCTGCCTCGACTTCCGCTTCGTCACCGATGCGCTCACGCCTGAAGAGGCGCTGGCGCTGCTGCGTCGCAAGGCCGGGGGCAAGGCGGCGCGCGAGCAGGAGATGTTGGCGCAGGGCTACCCGGGCTACACGACTTCGGCGGGCTGGCTCGGGTACTCCGAGGAAAAGATGCGCAAACTGGCGCGCCAGGCCGTGGCCGAGGGCTGGACCCACTTCAAGCAGAAAGTCGGCGGCGACATCGAGCAGGACATGCGGCGCGCCGCCATCCTGCGCGAGGAGATCGGCTGGGAACGCAAGCTGATGATGGACGCCAACCAGGTGTGGGAGGTCGACGAGACCGTCGTCAACATGCGCCGGCTCGCCGCCTACGACCCGTGGTGGATCGAGGAGCCGACCAGTCCCGACGACATCCTGGGGCACGCCGAGATCCGCCGCCGCGTGGCGCCGATCGGCGTCGCCACCGGCGAGCATTGCCACAACCGGGTGATGTTCAAGCAGCTGCTGCAAGCCCGCGCCATCGATTTCTGCCAGCTCGACGCAGCCCGCCTCGGCGGGCTGAACGAGGTGCTGGTGGTGCTGCTGATGGCGGCCAAGTTCGGCGTGCCGGTCTGCCCGCACGCCGGCGGAGTCGGCCTGTGCGAGTACGTGCAGAACATTTCGCTGTTCGACTACATTGCGGTCTCGGCCTCGCTGGAGAACCGCGTGCTCGAGTACGTGGACCACCTGCACGAACACTTCCTCGACCCGGTCGTCATCCGCAGGGGCCGCTACATGCCGCCGCAGCGCCCGGGCTACAGCATCGAGATGCATCCGGCCACGCTGCAGCAGTTCGCTTACCCGGACGGCCCTGCCTGGTCCTGAGGTCCACCGCCTTCCCTTCACACACAAGAGAGAGACAAACATGAAGTTCCATCCGCTGCACCTCCTGGCCGGCTTCGCCTGCGCGCTTGCGCTGCAGGCGCCGGCCTTCGCCGAGACCGGCTACCCGAGCAAGCCGATCGAGCTGGTGGTGCCGTATCCGGCCGGCGGCGGCACCGACGTGCTGGCGCGGGCCTTCGCGGTCGCCGCGGTCAAGCACCTGCCGCAACCGCTGGTCGTCATGAACAAGCCCGGCGCCAGCGGCGCCATCGGCTGGGCCGACACCATCAACGGCAAGGCGGATGGCTACAAGATCGTGCTGCTCGCGACCGACCTCATGACGCAGCCCAACATGGGCTACACCAAGATCACCTATGAGGACTTCACCCCGATCGCGCGCCTGAACTACGACCCGGCGGCGATCACGGTGCGCGCCGACGCGCCCTGGGCGACGGTGGAGGAGTTCATCGCCGCGGCGAAGAAGGGCGACTTCAAGATCGGGAACGGCGGCAACGGTTCCACTTGGCACCTGGCCGCCGCCGCGGTCGAAGACAAGACCGGCGCGAGGTTCAACCACATCCCCTATGCCGGCGCGAACCCCGCGATCCTGGCCCTGATGGGCGGGCACCTCGACGCCATCACCGTCAGCGCCGCCGAAACCTACGCCTATACGTCCAGCGGCAAGCTGCGCACCCTGGCCGTGATGTCGGACCAGCGCATCAAGGGCTTCGAGCAGGCTCCGACGCTGAAGGAGCGCGGCCTGGACATCTCCATCGGCACCTGGCGCGGCCTGGCCGTCAACAAGGCGACCCCGCCGGAGATCGTCGCCCAGCTGCGCGGCGCCACAGCCAAGGTGGTGCAGGAACCCAGCCTGCGTGAAGCGCTGGACAAGCAGAACATGGGCTATGCCTACGCCGACGGCGACGCCTTCTACGCGGTGATGGCGAAGGACCATGCCTTCTACAAGGCCCTGATCCAGAAGCTGGGCCTCAAGGGCCAGTAACCGGGTGCGGCGCTGCTGCCCCTGCGCAAGGCGGGGTAAGGCCCCGCGTCGCATAATCCCCGGTTGCCGCAAGCATCACCGCAAGGGACCGCCATGACTTACCCCAATACCCAACTCTTCATCAACGGCCAGTGGCAGGACGCCGCCGACGGCCGCACGCTCGCCGTGTTCAATCCCGCCACCGGCAAGGAAATCGGCCGCGTGGCCCACGCCGGCAAGGCCGACCTGGACAAGGCGCTGGAAGCCGCGCAGAAGGGCTTCGAAACCTGGCGCGACATGACGGCCGCCGACCGCAGCAAGATCATGCGCAAGGCCGCCGGCCTGATGCGCGAGCGCGCCGCCGAGATCGCACCGCTGCTGACCCAGGAGCAGGGCAAGCCGCTGGCCGAGGCCAAGGGCGAGGCCATGGCCGCCGCCGACATCATCGAATGGTTCGCCGAGGAAGGCTTCCGCGTCTACGGCCGCATCGTGCCCTCGCGCT
>JAQGMU010000467.1 GCA_028292195.1 Ramlibacter sp.
CCCTTGCCCGAGGACTGGTGGCAGGCCGCGCAGTTGTTCAGGTAGTCCAGGCTTCCCCGCGCCGCGGCGTCGCCGGCGCCAAGAGCCGATGCCGCCGTGGCGTCATAGGTGAAGCCCGGCTGGCTGCCGGAGGCTGGCAGCGATTTCAGGAAGCGCGCGATGGCCCGCAGGTCGTCCTCGCGCATGAATTGCGTGCTGTGGGTGACGACGTCGGCCATCCCGCCGAAGACTGCGGTGTCGGAATTCCGGCCGGTCTGCAGCAGGCGAACGATGTCTTCCTCGCTGAAGCGGCCGAGCCCGGCGGCATCGTCGCCGCGCAGGTTGCTGGCGACGTAGTGGTCGACGACGGCGCCCGAGAGGTAGGCCGGCCCGTCCGCAGCAGTCAGCGCCCTTTCCTGGAACGCGTAGCCACGGGGCGTGTGGCAGCTGCCGCAGTGCCCAAGTCCCTCCACGAGGTAGGCACCGCGCGCCTGGAGTGCGCCAGGCGCGGGGCGGGGAGCGTCCTGGACCGCGGGCCCGAAAGCCCAGCGCCAGTAGGTCAGGGGCCAGCGCATCGAAAGCGGCCACGGAATGTCGACCGGCCGGTCGCCCTGCGCGACCGGCGCAACGCCGTTCATGAAGTAGGCATAGAGCGCCTGGATGTCCGTATCGGAAGTCCGCGCATAGGAGGGAAAGGGCATGGCCGGATACAGGCTGCTGCCGTCCGGCGTGATGCCTCGCCGGACGGCGCGCTCGAAGTCGCCCAGGCTGTACCGGCCGATGCCGGTCTCCTTGTCTGGCGTGATGTTCGACGAGTAGACCGCACCGACCGGCGTGGCGATCGAAAGGCCGCCGGCAAAGGATTTTCCGCGCGGAGCGGTGTGGCAGGCAGCGCAGTCGCCCGCGATCGCAAGATAGGCGCCCCGGTCGATCAGGGCCTGGTCGGGGCGGGAGGCCAGGGTCGCGGTCCGGTCGCCGCCGGCATTCCCGAAGACCACCGTCGGCAGCCAGGCCGCCAAAATGCACAGCAAGGCCAGCAACACCAGGCCGGCAAGGACGCGAAAGGGAGTGAGCTTGAACACTATGGCCCCGCTACGCCGCCACCAGCGGGCCGGGATTCTTCAGGTACTTCGTCCTGATGGCATCGGCGGCGAAGTACGCGAGCGCCCCCACCAGGCCGGTGGGGTTGTAGCCGATGTTCTGGGGAAACGCGGAGGCCCCCATGACGAACAGGTTGGGCACGTCCCAGGACTGCAGGTAGCGGTTGAGCGCGCTGGTGGCAGGGTTGGCGCCCGTGATCACTCCGCCCGTGGTGTGGGTGGTTTGATACTGGCGGACGTTGAAATGGTCGCCCGGCTGGCGGATCAGCGTCGAATGCGCCTTCGGATTCATCCTGGCGACGATCTCCAGCGCCCGATCGGTGACATAGCGCGTCATCCGGTATTCGTTGTCGTGCCAGTCGAAGGTCATGCGCAGCAGCGGCTGGCCGATGGAGTCGCGATAGGTCGGGTCGAGGTCGAGCCAGGCATCCCGGTACGACATCACCGAACCGTGGGTCACCACGTTCGTGGTGTGCAGGTAGCTGTCCTTGGCGGCGCGCTTCCAAGCCGCGCCCCACTGCGGCGTGCCCGGGGGCACGGCGAGTTGCTGGATCGGCCGCCCGCCGGTCTGCCCGCCGATGATGTAGGCGCCGCCCACGAAGCCGTGGGGCCCATGGTCGAAGTGGTCGGAATTGAAATCGTCGACGATCTGCGAGCCGCCCGATCCGGCGGCGATGAACGGGTTGATCGCGACGTCCTTGCCGTAGAACACCGAGGTCGCGCTCATCATCTGGTAGGCGAAGTTCTTGCCGATGACCCCCTTGCCCGTCGCCGGATCGTAGGGCTTGCCGATGCCCGAGAGCAGCATCGTGCGCACGTTGTTGGGCTGGAACGAGGCCAGGATGACCAGCGCCGCCGGCTGGAAGACCTCGGTGCCGGCCGCGTCGACGTAGGTGACGCCGATTGCCCGCTTGCCGGCGGAATCGAGCTTGATGCGCGTGACGTGGCTCTGCGTGCGCAGGGTGAAGTTCGGCATCCGGTACAGGGCCGGCAGGATCGTCGTCTGCGGCGATCCCTTCGAATAGAGAAAGCAGCCGAAGCGCTCGCAGAAGCCGCACATGTTGCAGGGGCCCAGCCGCACACCGTAGGGATTGGTGTAGGGCTGCGAGCAGTTGGCGCTCGGCTGCGGGTAAGGGTGGTGGCCAAGCTCCCGGGCGGCCCTGGCGAACAGGATCGCCGCCTGGGTATCCGCGACCGGCGGCGTGGGGAAGCCCCGCGCGCGCTTTCCCTCGTACGGATTGCCGCCCGGCAGGGGCTTGCCATCCAGGTTGCCCGCCAGTCCGGAGGTGCCGTTCAGGTATTCGAAGCGGTCGAAGTACGGCTCCAGTTCGTCGTAGGTGGCGTCGTAGTCCTGGATCGCCATGTCTTTCGGCAGGAACTTCCTGCCGTAGCGCTCGACGTTCCGGGTGTAGAACTTCAGGTCTTCGGGTGACGGGCGGAACAGCTGGCCGTTCCAATGGACTCCGGCGCCGCCGACGTTGTCCGGCAGCAGGAAGGCGTTGTACTGGCGATAGGGCACCGCCACGTCGCCCCCGCGGTGCCGGACGGTGAGCGTCTCCAGCGACAGCTTGCGAAAGAGCTCGCCGCGCACGGCGTATTTCAACTCGTCGGCTGCCTTCGGATACGTGAAGTCGGGGGAGGTATCCCGGTTCTGGCCCCGTTCCAGCGCCACGACCTCGAGCCCTTCCTGCGCGAGCTCCATGCTGAGAATCGACCCGGTCCACCCGAGTCCGATCACCACGACGTCGACCGCTTTCATGGTCTTGGGCATCGCATCACCCTTTCGCGCCGCGGATCGACACCGGGCCTAGCGGGTAGACCTTGCCGGGTTTGGCGGACCAGTCCTTGAAGTCCGCGCGCGCCCCCGGAAAACCGATCATCTTCCAGCTCCCCATGCCGCGGTTGCCGCCGTACATGGGATCGGCGAAATAGCCTTCCCGCGTATTGGCCAGCAGCTGGATGAAGAATTCGCCGGCCTTGGTGCTGGGAAGCGCGATCGTGTTCTTCTCGAGCGCCGACAGGATCGCATCCTGTGTCGCGGCGGCAAGCTCGGCGAAATCCTTGCCGTGGACCTGGCGGCACGCGACGTTCACCTCGGCGATGGCGACCCGGTAGAAATCGCGCGGCGAAAATCGCAGCTGGTAGCCCAGGGTGAAGTCGGCCTCGGGATGGAACGGGCCCTGCAGGAACCAGCGGCCGCCATGGCCATAGTCGGTCTCCATCTGGCGGTCGATGAATTCCGGCACGTGCAGGTCGAGCGCGCCGGGGCCTTGTTCATCGGACGGAATCAGCCGATTGGTCGCGGCCTTGACGAAGGCCCACTCGGCCGGCGTGAAGAAGGCCGGCTCATAGACCTCGCCGCCTGCAGGCTGTGCCGCGGCCGGGCGCGGAGCAAGCAAGCCTGCCTCGCCTGCGAGCAGCAGGGCACCGGGCACGGCTGCGGCGCCCTTGAGGAAGCTTCTGCGGTCTTCGGATCCAGTAGGCATTGTCGCTCCGGCAGTTCGAGAGTTCGATTGGACATGGCGCGCGCGCGGGCCATGTTGCGAGTGCGGATCCCCAGGTCTCAAATGAAACGGGTGTCAGGTGCCCACCGTGACGGCCAGCAGGGCAGCGGCGGCAGCATGGCGCCTACAGCGTCCGCTCCACCGCGGCGCGCAGGGTATCCGCGCTGCGCCGCAGCGCCTGCTTTTCGACCGCGGACATCGGAGGCTCGAGAATCCGCTCGACGCCGGTTCGCCCGACGACGCTGGGCATGGAAATCGTGACGCCATAGGCGGGATTGAAGGCGCCCACCGGGATCACGGCGCGCTCGTCGCGCAGGACGATCTCCGCGATCCGTGCGCACACCATGCCGATGCCGTACTGGCTCGCCCCCGTGCCCTCGATGATGGCGATGTTGGCGAAGCGGACTTCGCGTTCCACGCTTTCGCGCGGAATGTTGTCCACGCTCACCCCGGCGACGCGCGCGCCGGACCAGAGGAACACTTGCGACGTTCCGTGTTCGCCCAGCACCTGCGCCTCGACGGCCGGCACGCGAACGGCGAGGTGGCGGGCCAGGTGGAAGCGAAAGCGCAGGCTGTCCAGGAAGGTCCCGGTGCTCATGACGTGCGGGAAGCCGAACACGCGGACCAGGTCCGCCAGCGGGTCGGGCGGATCGGTGACAACCAGGATGACGGCCTGCGGCGCCACCCGGAACAGCCGCGGCAGGATCTCGCCATAGACCTCGACGTTCCGGGCCAGCAGTTTCAGCCGGCCGGCCGGATCGCCGCGGTCGATCGCGCCGCCGGCCTTCTCGTTCACGCCGGCCGTGATCATGACGAGCGCCGCGCCGGCCAGATCCCCATAGCCCCCGTCGCGGATCTCCACCGCCCCGGCAAGCGCGGCGCCGTAGCGGATGTCGGTGGCCACGCCTTCGGCGCGCCTGCGGTCCCGGTTCACCAGCACGATCTCGCTCGCGCAAGCGCCCATCGTGGCGGCCAGGGCGCAGGCCGCGCCGACCGCCCCGGCGCCGATCACGCCGATCTTCATGGCCTGGCGGGCATGAGGTCCGCCGCGGTGTGCTCGCGCCAGCTGGTGTATGCGGTGCGCCGGCGCGAATACTTGTCCAGGCCGTGGGTGCCGTCGTCGCCCATGATGCCGCTGGAGCGGTACCCGGCATGGTGGCCGTGCAACTGCTCGGGCCCGATCTTGTTCACGTACAGCTCGCCGAAGTCGCAGCCCTCGATGAAGCGCTGCACCGTCCTGGCGTTGTTGCAGAAGAAGTAGGCGGACAGGCCGAACCTGCAGTCGTTGGCGAGCGCCAGCGCCTCGTCGAAGTCGTCGAACGCCATCACGGGCGACACGGGGCCGAACAACTCCTCCTGCATCACCTCCATGTCGTTGCGCACGCCGGTGAGGACCGTCGGTTCGTACCAGAAGCCGCCCTCGAAGCCGGGGACTTCGGCGCGCTTTCCGCCGGTGGCGACCTGCGCGCCCTGCTCTCGCGCCCGGGCCACCATCGCCTCGATCTTCTCCAGCTCGACCCGCGTGATCTTCGGGCCGAGGTCGGTGGCCTCGTCGAACGGGTCGCCGACCTTCAGCCGGCGCGCCAGCGCGACGTAGCGCTCCAGGAAGCGCTCGTAGATCCTCCGGTGCACGTAGATCCGCTCGTTGCAGGTGCAGACCTGGCCGTTGTTCTGGAAGCGCGCGGTGAGGGCGTGGCGGGCGGCGCTGTCGACATCGACGTCGTCCATGACGATGAAGGGCGCCTTGCCGCCCAACTCGAGGGAAACGACGGTGACGTTGCCGGCGGCAGCCGCCAGGATCTGCTTGCCGGCACTGACCGAGCCCGTGAGCGTCACCAGCTGGGTGATGGGATTGCGCACGAGCGCGTCACCCAGCCGGCCGCCGGGACCGCTCAATACGCTCACGACGCCCGCCGGGATTCCGGCCTGCTCGAGGATCTCCGCGAGCGCCAGCGCGGACAGCGGCGTGGTGGAACTGGGCTTTACCACCATGGCGTTGCCGGCCAGCAGCGCGGGCGCCAGTTTGCGGGCAGGCATGGCGGACGGAAAATTCCACGGCGTGATGCCGACGCATACGCCGTAAGGCACCTTCCGGATCGCGACCTCTTCGCCGCGGTTGTCGGACGGCAGGATCTCGCCGGTGGCGGCGCGGCCGAAGCTGGCGAAGTAGTCGAAGAAGCCCGCGGTCCAGCCGTCGATCTCGAAGCGCGATTCGCGCATCGGCTTGCCCACCTCGAGCGACACCAGACGTGCCAGGCGCTCGGAGTCGGCCCGCACCAGCCCGGCGACCCGCCCGAGGCGGCGCGCCCGCTCGACCTGCGGCAGCGCCGCCCACCCGGGCTGGGCGCGGCGCGCCGCTTCCAGCGCCGCCTGCGCATCGTCGTCGATCGCTACGGGTACCTCGGCGATGGTTTCGCCCGTCGCGGGGTTGATCACCTGCGTCGTGGCGCGGCTTTCGGGGCCGACCCACTCCGCGCCAACGCGCATGCGGACGGCGGGAGCGAGGAGGTTGCTGGGGATCCGGTGGTTCATGGGTCGTCTGCGTGGAACGGTTCGAATGACTTGAGTCTCGGATCGCCCGGTTGCGCGCGGATGTCGGCGGCACGGGGCGGTTGTTGCGCCTGTAGCCCCGCGGGACGGCCCCCAGCATCACCGTCGGTACGCCAGGCTGTCCGCAGGATGACCGTGCGCCCCCGTGTTTCAGCTGACACATGCGGGGCACGCAGCGATGTCGTGCCGCCATCTGGCGACGCCAGCATGTCGCAGGCCTGACCGCAGCCAGCGCGGATCGCCGCCACCTGCCGAACCCTGCGCAAGCGGCTGGCCGCCTTAACAATCGTGAGGACGAACCCATGAAACTCCTGATCATCGAAGACGAAGTGAAGACGGCCGAGTACCTGAAAAAGGGTTTCGGCGAACAGGGCTGCGCGGTGGACGTGGCCTTCAACGGCATCGACGGACAGCACTTCGCGCTGGTGCACGACTACGACGCGATCGTGCTCGATGCGATGCTGCCGGGCCTCGACGGCTTTGCCGTGCTGGGCGCGTTGCGCAAGGTGAAGCAGACGCCGGTCATCATGCTCACCGCGCGCGATCGGGTCGAGGACCGCGTCCGCGGCCTGCACGCCGGCGCCGACGATTACCTGGTGAAGCCCTTTTCCTTCCTCGAACTGCTCGCCCGCCTGTATGCCCTGCAAAGGCGCGGACGCTGCCAGGAGCGGGCAAACCTCAGCATCGCGGACCTGCAGATCGACCTGATCGCGCGCAAGGCCTGGCGGGGCGGGACCCGGATCGACCTGACGGCCAAGGAATTCGCCCTGCTGGCCGCGCTGGCCCGGCGGGAGGGCGAAATCCTGTCCAAGACGACCATCGCCGAACTGGTGTGGGACATGAATTTCGACAGCAACACCAACGTGGTGGAGGTCGCCGTCAAGCGCCTGCGCACGAAGATCGACACGACCTTTTCCCCCAAGCTGCTGCACACGATCCGCGGCATGGGCTACGTCATGGAGCAGCGTGAAGCGGAGACCGTCTCTTGAACCGTTCCATCACCTTGCGGCTGGTGGGGTTCTTCGGCGTCGCCACGCTGTCGACCTTCGCGCTGATCAGCATGGTGCTGTACGGCGTCCTCCAGCGCGAGACCGAGCGCCACGAGCGTGACCAGCTGGAGTCGCGCATGTCGAACGTCGAGTACTCGGTCGCGCGGGCCGCCACGCCGGAGCACTGGGACCGCGTGGTGCTCCCCAAGCTCGACGCACTGCAGCCGTCGGATGGCAGCGCGCGCCTGTGGATCCTGTCGGCTGATCCCCGCTACCGCTACGGCGATCCGCCGGCGGCGGCGGGCTCCGACGGCCTGGGCACGCAGGCCCCGCAGCCAGGCGGCCGCCGCCTGGCCACGCTCACGAGAACCATGCCCGCCCTGGGCGAGCGGCCCGAGGTGCGCATCGTGGTCGGAGTCGATCCGAGTTCCAACGAACAGACCCTGGAGACTTTCGGGCACGCGCTCGCCATGCTGTCGGTCAGTGCGCTGCTGCTGATCGTCCTGATGGGCTGGTGGATCGCCCGCATCGGCCTGCGGCCCTTGAAGTGCCTGTCCCAGGATGCCCAGGCGCTGCGGCCCAGGAACCTGTCGCAGCGCCTTCCCGCGGCGCAGTTGCCGGGCGAGCTGCGCGACCTGGCCGAGGCCTTCAACGGCGCGCTCGACCGGCTGGAAGCCGCCTACACGCAACTGGAGGCCTTCAACGCGGACGTGGCGCACGAATTGCGCACGCCCCTCACCAACCTGATCGGCGGCACGGAAGTGGCGCTGGCGCGCCCGCGCACCGCGCTGGAGCTGCACGAGGCCCTGCAATCGAACCTGGAGGAACTCGTGCAGCTGCGTTCGATCGTCAACGACATGCTGTTCCTGGCGCGCGCCGACCAGGGCGACGCGGCCATCGGCCTGGTCCAGGTGAGCGTCGCCCAGGAGGTGGCGAGGATGATCGAGTTCTTCGATGCCATCTTCGAGGACAAGGGAGTCTCGGTCGGTGTCGAAGGGGATCTGCAGGCCCGGGCCGCGATCAACATCGCGCTGTTCCGCCGCGCGCTGTCCAACCTGCTGCAGAACGCGGTCCAGCATTCGCCGCCGGGGGCCCGGCTGGCGGTACGGATCGCCCGCCAGGACTCTTCCGTGTGGATTCGCGTGGTGAACACCGGCGCGACCATTCCCAGCGAACACCTGCCGCGCCTGTTCGACCGCTTCTACCGCGTCGACGCGGCGCGGCGCGACGCGGGCGGGGTTCGCGGCCACGGGCTGGGGCTGGCGATCGTGAAGGCGGTCGCCAGCATGCATGGCGGCGGCGTGGCAGCCGCCAGCGGCGACGGCGTCACGACCATCGCGTTCAGCGTGCCGGCGGTGGCCGCGTAGCCGGGTTGGCTGCCGATGTTCGTCATGGCGTGCTACCTG
>JAQGMU010000486.1 GCA_028292195.1 Ramlibacter sp.
GCGTAGTTGCTCGCGGCAAACGTTCGTCGCTGGCCCAGGAGCTGTTCACCGTCGACCCGCTGTTCAAGCGGCTCGATGTCTCCAGGGGTGACCCCACAGGCGGCGAAGTGCTCCTTCCAGGTATCCACCACGCTGACGATCCGCTCCACCTGGAGTGCGGCCTCGCGCGGGCTCAGGCCGAACGACTGGCAGCGAGACATCGCGTTCTCCAGCGTGGAGTCGTGTCCGAAGTCGCCGCAGACGAACTCCTGGCGGCCTTGCCCCGAGTTCGACGGGAGCACGTCGTAGGCTGGCGCCAGGCGGAAGCGGCCGTTTTCCCAAGGGGAAACCACCAGCAGCGAATGGTTCTTCTCGTGATCGTCGGTGTTGTCGACGAGGATGTTGAAGACCATGCGTCGGAAGAGTTCGGCCGAGTCCCGTGCGTTCGCGTCGCCTTCGGCCACTCCGGCTCGACGCAGCAACAAGGCCAATGCCGGGTAGCCCATCTCAGGCTCTTGCCCGGCGGCAGCGGCCGCACGCAGTGCCGTGCCGGCTGAGATGCTGTGGATGCGCTGGCCGCCCCTGCGGTCGAAGCGCCGAACGGCAACCGCGTGCAGCGCATTGGCCAGCGTGAGGACCTGCGTTTCGGCGACCTGAATGCCTGCTTTCGTTGCGAGCGTCATCGTTGCGTGCTCTGTCAGCGGCGAGTCGACGGGTTCGTCGTTGAAGAACTTCACCACCCACTGCTCGCCGCCGATCTCGATGAGCGCCTTCGGCTTGGCCCCGCCAAAACTGCCGCCGGCCCGAAGCAGCGCGCGCTCCCGCTCGGTGATCGGTTCGGCCGCGGCGATCTTTGCCACTACATCGCTGAGCTCCTGCGCCTGCTCCAGGCGGGGCAGCGGCCCGTCCTCTCGCGGCAGGTACCGAGTCTCGGAGGTCGACACGCCCAAGGCGCCAAATCGGTCATCGCCGGCGAAGAAGAGGTACTCCATCAGAGACAGCCGCTTCGGCCGGTCGATGTACTGGATCACCCGCTCACCCCAGCGATCGGGCCGGGCGTCGTCAACCGCCCCCACGGCGACGTGGGTTCCCGCTATGAGCCGGTCGCGCGGACGGTGCTCGAGGTCGGAAAGCGGGAGGTCCTCGCTCAAGGCAAATCCGCTGGCGATCCAATCGCTGCCGTACTGAAGGGAGACTCCCTTTCCGCCGTCGACCAGGCGCAAGGTGCCGACGTAGCGAGGTGCTTGCGGGTCCCCGAGGAACCACAGGTAGAGGATGTCGAATCTCAGGAACGGCTCCCTTGCTGGCGGGCCAGCCGGGCCTCCGCGGATGCACGCGCGCGCTCGCGGCCGAGTGCGATCGCCTGGCGGACATCCTGATCCAGGGCGCCCTTGTCATGCTCCGGAGCCGCCAGCTGGACCAGCTCGGAATCGCGGCCGATGAGCCAGAGCGCCGTGGCCAGGATGCCAATACCGACGCCCGGGTCGCCTGCTTCCAGCCGCACAAGAGTGGGAATCGTCACGCCCAGGCGCTTGGCCCACGTCTTGAGGGATTCGCGCCGGCGCAGCCGTGCCACGGCCAGGTCGGCACCCAGTTTCTCAAGCGCAGCGGCGGTGGCTGGCGGCATCTGAAGGACGGCCTGCGAAGTCTTTGGCATACAAATAGAGTATATCAATATGCCGTGTTCTGTGAAATTCTATTTGTACGTAACTGAGCTGAGCCCTGCGAACGGCCACAGTGGACCTCAGCCCATGCGCACCAGCTGCAGCACCGCCTGCGCGAACACGGCCGGCTTTTCCTGCGGCAGGTTGTGACCAGCGCCGGGCACCACATGGTGCTCGCGCGCCCCCGTAAAGCGGCGCGCATGCGCGGACGCGGGCGACGGCGGGCGCACGCCGTCGTCGGCGCCGTCGAAGGTGATCGTCGGCACGGTGATCGGCGGCTGCAGCGCGAGTTGCCGCTCGATGTCGGCGTAGGCCGGGTCGCCGGGCACGAGGTTGTAGCGGTGACGGTACGAGTGGATCACCACGTCGACGAAGTCCGGGTTGTCGAAGGCGGCCGCCGAGCGGCCGAATGTCGCGTCGTCGAACCGCCAGGTCGGCGACCAGGTTTCCCAGAGCAGTCTTGCGAGGCCGCGCCGGTTGCGCCGCAGGCCCTCGCGCCCGCGCTCGGAATGGAAGTAGTACTGGTACCAGAGCTTGCGCTCGTTCTCCGGCGTGTCAGGCTCCAGTGCCCGCGCGTGGTCGAAGATGTTGTAGTTGTTGTACGAGACCAGGCCGGCGCAACGCTGCGGCCACAGGGCCGCCACGACGCAGCAGGCGCGCCCGCCCCAGTCGTAGCCCGCCAGCACGGCGCGCGGGATCGCCAGCGCGTCCATGAGTGCCAGCAGGTCCGCACCCAGGGCGGCCTGCTCGCCGGAGCGCTGCGTTGCCGCATCCAGGAACCGGGTCGCCCCATAGCCACGCAGGTACGGAACGATGACCCGGCAGCCGGCCTCCACGAGCGCGGGAACAACCTCGGCGTACGCATGAATGTCGTACGGAAAGCCGTGCATGAGGAACACCGGCGGCCCGTTCGCCGGGCCCGACTCGTGGTACGCGACGGCGAGCACGCCGGCGTCGATGGTCCGCAAAGGCAGGGGCAAGGATCTTCAGCTGTCGTACTTGAAGGACAGGGACACCCGCGCCCTGTAGGCGACAACCTTTCCGCCTTCAACCGTCATGTCAAGCTTGGAAACTTCGGCGACGCGCAAGTCGCGCAATGACTTCGCCGCCGTCTCCACGGCATTCCTTGCCGCGTCCTCCCACGACACTGGACTGGTGCCGATGATCTCGGTAACACGGTAGACGCTGGATGCGGTTTCGGTGCTTTTCTTGGCCATGGGAGCTCCTTTTTTCCAGTTCGTGAGGCGCCGCTACTCGACTTCAACTTGGCCAGCGGCGTGCCAGGTTTTGCCTGATTTGAAGCTGGCAAATCACTGTAGCACCAGGGATTGCAGCCCTGCGGCTATCTTGCTTGCGCCAG
>JAQGMU010000494.1 GCA_028292195.1 Ramlibacter sp.
GGCCGGACCGGGCGCGGGTGGATGCGATGCTGGAGGCGGTGGGCCTGGCCGGCCTGGGACAGCGGCTGCCGCAGGAGCTGAGCGGCGGCCAGCTGCAGCGCGGGGCGATCGCCCGCGCGCTGGTGCACCAGCCGAAGCTGCTGCTGGCGGACGAGCCGACCGGCAACCTCGACCCGGCGACCGCAAGCCGGGTCCTGCACGTGCTGCGGGACCAGGCGCGGGCGACGGGGGCCGCGCTGGTGCTGGTGACGCATTCGGAGGCGGCGGCGGCGTTGGCCGACCGGGTCCTGCATTTGCGCAGCGACGGGATTGCGTGAAGAGCCGAGGAATTTCGTAGGGTGGGTTGGCGCAGCCACCCCACCGTTGGGGTCGCTGCGCGAACCCAACCTACATGAAACCCACCCGTCCCGTCACGCCCCCGGCGCCTGCAACCCCAACTTCGCCGCCAGCGCCGCCGTCGGCAGCGCCCCATCGATGGTCACCAGCTCGCCGGTCTGCGCATGCTTGCCGACGATGGTGGGCACGCTGGGGAAGCCGAACTTCGTCATCAGCTGGGTATTGCGTCCCACGGCCTGCTTCTGCGCGTCGCCGCCGGCGGGCGCGATGCCGCCCTTCTTCTCGCGCATGGACACCTCGTGCTGCTCCATCGCCGCCACCGGGTCGGCGGAAGCGAGGATGGCCGCGCCCTGCAGCGTGCTGTTCTCGTTCAGCAGGCCGACCGGGATCCAGACGAAGCGGGCCTGCGACTTCAGCGGCTTGGCCGCCTCCCACAGCGCCGCGCAGTGCGGGCACTGGGCGTCGAAGAAGACGTAGACGGTGCGCGCACTCATCGTCGAGCCGACGTTGAAGCCCTGGGCTTCGGCCGTGATGGCTTCGATGGACACCGGCGCCGAAACGGCGGCCGGTGGGGCGGGCGCGGCGGCGCCGGGACCGGGCTGGGACGCGTCCTTGCAGCCGGCGAGCAGCAGTGCCGCGCCCAGCGAGGACAGGAGGAAGAGGCGTTTGGTCGGGTTCACGCCCCGATTCTAGGGTGTGCCGGCGGCGGCCTGCTGCGCCTGCTCCAGCAGCTCCGTCACCTGCTCCAGTTCGTCCGCGGCCTGCTGCACCTTGCGCTCCAGCACCGCGTTCTGCCTGATCGCCCAGGCGACGTCGGCGTGGCGCTGTGCCGGCGGCAGGTGGCGCTCCAGCGCGCCATGGGCCAGGCCCAGTTCCGCACTCGCCACTTCGAGTTCACGCTGCACCGCGTCGGTCCTGGCGCGGGCTTCCTCGAGCGGCGCCGGGATGGATGGCAGCTGGCTCATTGGCGGTCCTTTCACTAAACAAGACGCGCAGCGTATGCCGTGGACGAGGGCTGGACGGTAGGCCGCGCCTGAGCCACGCGCAGGAAAGCCGCGCGACACGACGCGGCTGCCGGCGCCGCGCTCGTCGGTCGCGCGGCGACACAGCTGCCGCCGTTCTCCTACAAGATGCCTCGCGCCCGCTGACCATCATGGCTGCTTCATTCAGGAGAACGACAAATGGCAACTTCCCGTGGCGAAAAGGACGCCTGCGACCTGCTGGACGCGGACCACCGCAACGTCAAGAAAATGTTCAAGACCTACGAGGAGCTGATGGGGTCGCGCGGCCGCACGGTCGCGCAAAAGAAGAAGGACCTGGCGCTGCAGATCTGCCACGAGCTCACCGTGCACGCGACGATCGAGGAAGAGATTTTCTATCCGGCCCTGCGCGCGGCCCTGAAGGACACCGACATGCTGGCCGAGGCCGAAGTCGAGCACCAGACGGCCAAGGACCTGATCGCGCAAATCGAGGCCATGGGCGATGCGGACGAAATGTTCGACGCCAAGGTGACGGTGCTGGGCGAGTACATCGACCACCACGTCAAGGAAGAACGCGGCGAAATGTTCCCGAAGGCACGTGCCTCGCGCAAGCTGGACCTGGTCGCCATGCGCGACCAACTGGCGGCGCGCAAGGAGGAACTGATGACGGAGGTCGCTTAACGCGACCAGTAGCGGTAGCGCCAGGCGGTGGCGAAGCCCAGCCGCGCATAGAGCGACCGGGCCACCGCGTTGGCCTCTTCCACCTGCAGGAAAGCGTGGGCCAGGCCGCGGCTGCGCGCTTCCTGCGCGAAAGCCGCCAGGATGCTGGCGGCAGATCCTTGCTTTCGCGCCGGCGGCAGCGTGCGCATGCCGTGCACGCCGCACCAGCCGTGGCTGAAGCAGGCCGAGCCGACCGCCACCGTGGCGCCACCGCGCTCCACGCTGGCGAAAAGCGAGTCGCGCGCCCGGCGCAGGATCGCCAGCCGGCTGGCGCCGTCGACCGGGTCGAAGCCTTCCCCCAGGAACACCTGCTCCCAGCCTGACGCGGGCGTCGTCGCCAATTGCACGACCGATGCCGCGGGTGCGGGGATGTCCTGCAGGCGCGCGACCTGCACCAGCGTCGGCTTGCCCGGCCGGTAGCCACGCTGCTGCAACTGTTCCTGCACTTCGGTGAAGGCCGGCACGTCGGGCAACCGGAACACCGCCGGCAGGCCGAAGCGCGCATAGCGCTCCTCCACCGCCGCCACGCTGCGCGCAGCCGGCGGCACGTGCGCGAGCGGCGCGGCGCTGTGCGCGCGCCCCACGGTGCCGTGGTCCAGGCCCACCAGCCAGCCGCCGATGTCATCCTGCGCCTGCGGCGGCACGGCCGCCAGCGTCGCGCGTTCCAGTCCTGCGATGTCGAGCATGCCGCCATTCTGCACAATGCCTGCATGCTGGCCCTCCTTGCCACCTATTCCTGGCCCGAAGTGCGGCACCACGCCTGGCGCAGCGCCACCGCGGTGCTGGCCGTGCTGCTGGGCGTGGCGCTCGCGTTCTCCGTGCAGTTGATCAACGCCTCGGCGCTGGACGAATTCGCCAGCGCCGCGCGCTCGGTCGGCGGCCGACCGGACCTGGAACTGCGCGCAGCGCGCGGCGCCATGAACGAAGCCCTCTACGCGCGGGTGGCCGCGCAGCCGCAGGTGGCAGCGGCCAGCCCGGTGCTGGAACTGCAGACCCTGGCGCTGGCCGCCGACGGCACGCGCCGCACGGTGCGCGTGCTGGGCATCGACCCGCTGGTCGTGGCCCAGGTCGCACCCGGCCTGCAGCCGGTCCCGGCCGAAGGGGCCGACCGGCTGGCCATGCTGGCGCCCGACACCGTGTTCCTCAATGCCGCCGCCCGCGCCTTGCTGCCCGCGCAGCAGGTGCGCCTGCAGGCCGGCCTGCAATGGCGC
>JAQGMU010000532.1 GCA_028292195.1 Ramlibacter sp.
AGGCCGTGGAAGCCAAGGAAGGCGTGCAGATCCAGCCCGAGAACCAGACGCTGGCCTCGATCACCTTCCAGAACTACTTCCGCCTGTACGGCAAGCTGGCCGGCATGACCGGCACGGCCGACACCGAAGCCTACGAATTCCAGGAGATCTACGGCCTCGAGACCGTGGTGATCCCGCCCAACAAGCCGAGCAGCCGCGACGACCAGCTCGATCGCGTCTACAAGACGGCGCGCGAGAAGTATGAAGCGGCGATCATCGACATCAAGGAGTGCCATGGCCGCGGCCAGCCGGTGCTGGTGGGCACCACCTCGATCGAGAATTCGGAGCTGATTTCCGGCCTGCTGGAAAAGCAGGGGCTGGAGCACCAGGTGCTCAACGCGAAGCAGCACGCCCGCGAAGCCGACATCGTCGCGCAGGCGGGACGCCCGAAGATGGTCACCATCGCCACCAACATGGCCGGCCGCGGCACGGACATCGTGCTGGGCGGCAACGTCGAGAAGGCGGTCGAGGCGGTCGAGGCCGACGAAACGCTGGACGCGGCGGCCAAGCAGGCCCGCGCCATCGAACTGCGCGCGCAATGGGCCACGGAGCACGAGGCGGTCAAGGCTCAGGGCGGCCTGCGCATCATCGCCACCGAACGGCACGAGAGCCGCCGGATCGACAACCAGCTGCGCGGCCGCTCCGGCCGCCAGGGCGACCCGGGTTCCTCGCGCTTCTACCTGAGCCTGGACGACCCGCTGATGCGCATCTTCGCGGGCGACCGCGTGCGCGCCATCATGGAGCGGCTGAAGATGCCCGACGGCGAGGCCATCGAGGCCGGCATCGTCACCCGCAGCATCGAAAGCGCCCAGCGCAAGGTCGAGGGCCGCAACTTCGACATCCGCAAGCAGCTGCTCGAATACGACGACGTGTCGAACGACCAGCGCAAGGTGATCTACCAGCAGCGCAACGACATCCTGGACGCGAACGCGCTGGGCGCCCAGATCGCGGCGCTGCGCGAAGGCTGCTTCGAGGACCTGGTGCACCAGTACGTGCCGCCGGAGTCGGTCGAGGAGCAGTGGGACCTGAAGGGCCTGGAGAAGGCACTGGCCGACGACTGGGGCATCGAGCTGGGGCTGGCCAAGGAGGTCGAGGCCGCCGCCTCGATGACCGACGAGGACATCGTCGAGAAGGTGGTCGCCAGCGCCCACGCCGCCTTTGCCGCCAAGGTGGCACAGGTCGGCGAAGAGAACTTCACCCACTTCGAGCGCATGGTGCTGCTGCAGGGCATCGACTCGCACTGGCGCGAGCACCTGGCCGCGCTGGACTACCTGCGCCAGGGCATCCACCTGCGCGGCTACGCGCAGAAGCAGCCGAAGCAGGAATACAAGCGCGAGGCCTTCGAGCTGTTCGGCCAGATGCTGGACGCGGTGAAGAACGAGGTCACCAAGGTCCTGATGACGGTGAAGGTGCAGTCCACCGAGCAGCTGGAACAGGCGGCCGAGGACCTGGAGGAGCGCGCCGAGCACATCGCCAACGTGACCTACACCGCGCCGACGGAAACCGGCGAAGTGCAGAGCCTGGTGGACGAAGCCACGGCGGTCGCGGCCGTCGACGAGATGCCGCGCGTGGGCCGCAACGACCCCTGCCCCTGCGGCAGCGGGAAGAAATTCAAGTTCTGCCACGGCAAGCTCAGCTGAGCTGGCGCCGCTTTCCGCCCGGCGGCATTGTCGGGCAGACGGGTGGTCGCCGACACAATCGGTAAAACTCTGTAACGCCCCTGTCAAACATGACAGGGGTGTAGGAGCAGACTGACAGGACTTTCTCTTCAATGGATGCTCAAGAGTCAGGGGAGCAGTCCAAATGAAAGTCGTTGAGCAGGATTCGGCCGCAGCAGCGCCGTCACAACAGTCCACCCGTCCCGCCGTCGTCGAGCCGGGCCTTTCGGCCCGGCTGCGGCATCGCATCGAGACCCAGTTCAGGGAACGCTGGGAAAAGGATTGGGGCCGCAAGTTCGTCACGCATGGCCGCGACCCGGGGCCGGACGCGGTGCGCCTCGACGGCAACGACTACCTGTCGGTCACCGGGCACCAGGACATCGTGCAGTCGCAGCTGGAGGCACTGCGCTGCAACCGCGAATTCATCGTCCAGTCGGGCGTGTTCCAGATGGCTGGCAGTCCCACCTCGCGCTTCGAGACCGCGCTGGCCGACTACGTGGGCAAGGAGGGCGCGCTGCTGTGCCAGTCCGGCTACACCGCCAACCTGGGCCTGATCCAGGTGGTGGCCGACCCCGGAACGCCGGTCTACCTGGACAGCCTGGCGCACATGTCGCTGTGGGAAGGCGTGCGGGCCGCCGGCGCGCCGGCCCATGCCTTCCGCCACAACGATCCGGCCCACCTGGAACGCATGATCCAGCGCCATGGGCCGGGGATGGTGATCGTGGACTCGGTCTACAGCACCACCGGCGCGCTGTGCCCGCTGGAAGCGATCGTGGACATCTCCGAGGCCCACGGCTGCATGATCCTGGTCGACGAGTCGCACTCGCTCGGCACCCACGGCCCGCAGGGCCGCGGCCTCTGCGCCGAACTGAACCTCACGCACCGGGTCCACTTCATCACCGCCAGCCTGGCCAAGGCCTTCGCCGGCCGCGCCGGCTTCTTCACCATGCCGGACGAACTGCGGCCCTACCTGATGTGCCACAGCTACCCGAGCATCTTCAGCTCCTGCCTGCTGCCGCACGAGATCGCCGGCCTCGCCGCCACCATGGAGGTGATCAAGGGCAGCGACGCCGCCCGCGGGCAACTGCGAACCAATACGCGGCGCCTGCGCCAGTCGTTCAGCGACTGCGGCTTTCCCATCCACCACGGCAGCGAACAGATCATCTCGCTGGAAGCCGGCGCCGAGCGCGACACGCTGGCCTTGCGCGACAAGCTTGAGGAGCGCGGTGTGTACGGCGCGGTGTTCTGCGCGCCGGCCACCAGCATGAACCGCTCGATGGTGCGGCTCACGCTCAATGCGGCGCTCACCGATGCGGAGATGGGCCACGTGGAAGCCGTGGCGCACGAACTCGCGCCGCTGGTGAAGCCCTGGGACTGGCCGATCGCGCGGCGCCAGCGCGGGCGCGCGGACTGAACGTCCGCCGTCGGGGTCGCTGCGCGAACCCGACCTACTTGAGCGCTTGGTGGGTAGGGTGGGTTCGCGCAGCGACCCCACCACGCGGCATCGAACCCATCATTCCTGCACGTGCCGCTTCGGCTGGCGCGCCAGCCAGCGGCTGTAGCTGTTGTTCGGGTCGGGGCCGCTGGCGGCCTCCACGGGGAATAGCGCGCCGAGCAGGGCGCCCGCGCCTTCGCTCACCGGGAAGGCCGGCACCAGCGCCACCGGCTGGCTGGAAGACAGCGCCTGCCGCAACTCGACGTCGGCCAGCCTGGCGCCGCTGCGGATCTCGGCGACCGCTTCGGGCGGCACGCCGGCCAGTTCCGCCAGTTCGGCCAGCGCCGGCAGGCCCTCGCGCGTTTCCAGCTGCAGCCAGCCGATCTTGCCGGCCGCGTCCATGCCCAGCACGCCGAAGGGCTCGCCGATGGCGACGTGCTCCACCCAGTGCCTGGCGCAGTAGTCCGACAGCCAGTTGGCCACGCCGGGCGCGCGCAGCAGCGCGTTCTGTTCCGGCTTGAGCGTCACCCGCCAGGTCTGGGCATGGCGCGCGTGCGACGTGAACAGCAGCCGCTCCACCGCCTCGATCAGGCGGCGCGAGATGTCCGGCGTCTGCTTCGGGATGAACTGGTCGATCAGCCCGCGGTTGAAGGCCCGCACGGCCACCTGTTCGTCGGCCTGGCCGGTCAGCAGCACGCGGGCGCCGGGCCAGTCGCCCAGTTCCGCCAGGGTCTGCAGGCCGTCCATGCCGGGCATGGAATAGTCGACCACGCAGACGCGCGACAGGGCGTAGCGCTCGGTGTACTTCGACCAGTAGCCCAGGATCTGCGGGATCAACGGCTTGCCGTCGCGCCAGTTCTCGATCAGCTGCTGCTGGTTCCAGGCGTCGGCCTCCCAGAACGGCGGCTCCCGCAGCAGGTGCGCGACGGCCTCGGGCGGCCGCAGGAACAGCCGCAGGTGCCATTGCCGCGGCAACACCAGCGCCAGCATCTCCAGATAGTCGGGGTCGTCGTCCAGGAAGACGACGGTGCCGGGGCGGTGGAACAGGGGAAAGGTCATGGGCGGTGCGGGCGCGCGGGGTGCATTTTGCTACGCGAGTGGCAGTTCTATCGTGAAGATCGCGCCCCGGAGTGGGGCGGATTTCACGCGGATGGTCCCATGCGCGCCCAGGACGACGCGCTGGCAGAAGGCCAGGCCCAGGCCGTGGCCGGTGCCGCGGTCGGTGGAAAAGAAGGGCTGGAAGATGCGGGCCTGCAGCTCGTCGTCCATGCCGACCCCCTTGTCGGTGAACACGATCCGGCCGCGGCTGCCCTGGGAGCCGACCTCGATCAGCAGGTCGCCGGGGCGGCTGGCGGTGGAGGCAGCGGCCAGCGAGCGCAGCGCATTCTTGGTGAGGTTGTCCATCACCTGCAGGAACAGGGTGCGCGAGCCCATGAAGCGGAAGTCGCCGTGCACGCGCATCACCACCGCGTCGCGTTCGCGGCTGCTGCGGAACGGGTAGTCGGCGATCGCCACGTCCACCAGCGCCGCCGCCGAGATGATCTCGGTGTGGCGTGGCAGCCGCATCAGGCGGGCGTTGGTGATCTGCATGTCGATCTGGTGGTTCATGTTGCGCACCAGGTTGGTCAGCCGCTGGGCCAGCATTTCCACCCGCTGCTGGCCCGACTCGCCTTCCTCGCGCGTCTCGTTGCGCAGGGCCTCGCCGATCAACTGCATGGTGGCCAGCGGGGTGCGCAGCTCGTGCGCCATGATGCCCATGGTACCCAGCGTGTAAGTGAGCTGCTCGCGCCGCAGGTTGGAAGACGACAGGCCCAGGGTGATGGCCATGAACCAGCAGAACGTCAGCACCACCGCGTTGGCCGCGCCGAGCGCAAAGGTGATCGGCTGCGCCTCCGGCCCCACCACATGGAACATGGCCCAGGCCACCAGCAGGCCGCTGACGCTGCCCACGGTGGCCAGCCGCCAGTCGGTCAGGTGGTAGTAGATCAGGAACATCGCCCCCAGGCTGGCCAGCCAGACCGGGTTGCCGCTGTTGCAGAAATACATCCAGGAGAAGAACCAGGGCAGCGTGATCCAGAAGATCAGGGAGAAAGTAGTGGCCGCCAGCCGGCTCGGCGGGCTGGCCGTGAGGCCGGGGATCACCAGCAGGCTCAGGCCGAACAGCGACATCAGCAGCCGCAGCACCAGGTCCTCGTAGGGCTGCGGCAGCCACCAGGTCCAGATGAAATAGAACAGCGGGTGGCCGGCCAGCGTGGTCATGCCCAGGGCCCGGATGCGCCACGTCGACGGGTGCAGCACCGGCTCGACCAGCGTCTGCCGCACTTCGGTGGATGCCCACTGCCGCACCCGCCTGGCCGTGGCCTCGTAGCGGGCGCGTGGCGGGGCGGGGGTATACGTGGGCCGGCGCAAATCCTCGTTCATGGGCTATGGTGATATTGTCACAGCCCGGCGTGCGTGCAAGAACGAGTAGTCATGGGGATCCCTGTTAACTTTGACAGTGTCAGCCTGGACGGCCTCCTGAGCGACTGGGTGGCCGCCCTGCGGGAATTCTCCGTCGAAGCGGTGGTGATCCTCGGCCCCGACCCGTTCGGCGGCAGCGAGGACCGCCAGGTGGTCGCCGTGCACCCCCCAGTGGTTGCGGAGGCCGCCAACGCGTTGGCCGAAAGCCGCGACTTCGGCGCCCGCTGGCGCGACTCCGACGCCCCGCTGGTCGCCTGGCAGACCATCTCCCGCACCGACCCGCAGCACTCCAGCCGCTGGCGCATGCTGTGGCTGGCGCATGGCTACCAGACGGTGGTGCGGGTCGAATTCTCGCTGCCGGCCGGCCGCGCCTTCGAGTGCTTCATGTTCAGCCCGCGCGAGCTGACCGACCGCGGCGAGGCCGCCGCCATGGCCTGGTCGGCCCTGAACATCTGGCCGCTGGTGAAGCGCTCGATCGTGGTGGCCCGCTCCACCCTGAGCCCGCGCGAGCGCGAATGCCTGGAACTGGCCTTCCAGGGCCTGACCGCGCGCGAAAGTTCGCAGCGGCTGCTATGCAGCGAGCGCACGGTGAACTACCACCTGGCCAACGCCATGAACAAGCTGAAGGTGGACAACAAGATGGCGGCGATCCAGCGGGCCTGCTGGCTCGGGGCCATATAGATCTTTCGCCTGCTCGGCCTCGCCGTTACCATTGGCAACCATGCAGAACGACGACGACGGCACCGCCTCTCTCATGACTCCGGCCAAGCTGGCGCAGCTGAAGGTAGCCCCCAAGGCGGCGCCCAGCCCCGCCGCCTGGCTCGACCAGCTGGCCACGGACGCCGGCAGCGGCCATGTGCGCCGGCTGGTGGACTTGCGCAGGCAGCTCGAAGGCCAGATGGGCGAGGGCGGCTGCGCCGAGGCGCGGGCGGCGCTGGAAGCGCTGGCCGGCCACGCGGGCCAGCTCGATTTCGGCCTGCTCCAGCCCAAGGGGTGGCTGGCCCGCGTGGCCGGCAAGGGCAAGGAGGAGGCGGCCGGCTTCCTGGCGCAGTACGAGCGCGTGGCCAGGGCCGGCGAGGACCTGCAGGACGAGGTGCGGGCGCTGCAGCGCAGCCGGCAGTCCCTGGGCGCGGCGGTGGAGCGCACGCTGCTGGAGTTCGACGCCGAGCTCAAGGCCATCGAGAAGATCATCGACCAGGGCGCCCGCTGGCTGCAGGACATGCGCAACCAGCTCAAGACGCGCGAAGCGCTGGGCGGCGACGCCGCGGCGCTGAAGGCGGTGGAGGAAGACGCCGCCCGTTGCGAACTGCTGGTGGCGCGGCTGAAGCAGCTGCGCACCGCCAGTTCGGCGTCGCAGCAGGTGGCCGAGCGCTGCCGGCTGCAGGCGGGCCGGCGCGCCACCCTGCTGGAGCGGCTGCAGCAGGCCGTGGACGGCGAATGGGCGGCCTGGCAACGGGCGCTGGCGCCGGTGCTCACGGAAGCCAGGGCCAGCGGCGCCGCGGCCCAGGGCCTCGACGCCGCCCGCGGCGCCGGCCAGGAACTGCAGGCCTGCGCCGCCCAGGCCGGCCAGGACTGCGAGCAAC
>JAQGMU010000545.1 GCA_028292195.1 Ramlibacter sp.
AGCGGGCCGCAGCGGCGCGCTTGCGCAACGCTCGACGGCGCGGCGGCCGCTACCGCCGCCCGCGTCGAATCGATGACGTCGTAGACCAGCGCGCTCAGCATCCGGCGTATGCCCTCGTACAGCAGCCGCCGGCCGTGCAGCTGCGGATGATCGGCCAGCGCCTCGTCGCAGTGGCGGCCGAACAGCGGCACGGCGCGCACCTGGTCCAGCGTGATCAGGCCGGAGCGCACGCCGTCGTCGATGTCGTGGGCGTTGTAGGCGATCTCGTCGGCCAGGTTGCAGAGTTGCGCCTCCAGGCCCGGCTGGGTGCGATCCAGGAAGCGCCGTCCCACCCCGCCCGGCTCGGCCTCCTCGAGCCGTTCGGCGTTCGCGCGCGAACAGTGCTTCAGCACGCCCTCGCGGGTTTCGAAGCAGAGGTTGAGGCCGTCGAAATCGGGATAGCGTTCCTCCAGCGCGTCGACCACGCGCAGGCTTTGCAGGTTGTGCTCGAAGCCGCCGTGGCCGGCCATGCATTCGTTCAGCGCGTCCTGGCCGGCATGGCCGAAGGGCGTGTGGCCAAGGTCGTGGGCCAGCGCGATCGCCTCGACCAGGTCCTCGTCCAGCCCCAGCGGGCGGGCGATGGAGCGGGCCAGCTGCGCCACCTCGATCGAGTGCGTGAGCCGGGTGCGGAACAGGTCGCCCTCGTGGTTCAGGAACACCTGGGTCTTGTAGACCAGGCGGCGGAACGCGGTGGAGTGGACGATGCGGTCGCGGTCGCGCTGGAACTCCGTGCGGGTCGGCGCCGGCAACTCGAAGTGACGGCGGCCGCGGCTGCGCGCAGGGTCGCAAGCGTAGGCGGCCATTGCCATGACGGTTGCTTCAGCGTGTGCCGTCGGCGAGCACCTGGCGCACCAGTTCGTCGGGTGCCCCGCGCACGCCGGCGCGGCCGGGCGCCTCGATCACCACGAAGCGGATCTGCCCGCCTTCGGCCTTCTTGTCCACGCGCATCAGCTGCAGGTAGCGGTCGGCGCCCAGGTCCGGCCCCACGGTCGGCAGCCCGGCGCGCGCGATCAACGCGGTCACGCGCTGCGCGAACGCGTCGTCCACCAGTCCGAGCCGCCGCGACAGCTGCAGCGCCATCACCATGCCGCAGCCCACCGCCTCGCCGTGCAGCCACTGGCCGTAGCCGAGGCCGGCCTCGATCGCATGGCCGAAGGTATGGCCGAAGTTGAGGATGGCGCGCAGGCCGGCTTCGCGCTCGTCCTGCCCGACCACTTCGGCCTTGATCTCGCAGCTGCGGCGCACCGCATGCGCCAGCGCGGCGCGGTCGCGCGCCAGCAGCGCATCCAGGTTCTGCTCGATCCAGGCCAGGAACGCCAGGTCGTGGATCGGCCCGTACTTGATCACCTCCGCCAGGCCGGCGCTCAGCTCGCGCCCGGGCAGCGTCGCCAGCGTGTCGAGGTCGCACACCACCCGAGCCGGCTGGTAGAAGGCGCCGATCATGTTCTTGCCCAGCGGATGGTTGATGGCGGTCTTGCCGCCGACCGAGGAGTCCACCTGGGCCAGCAGCGTCGTCGGCACCTGCACGAAGGGCACCCCGCGCATGTAGCTGGCGGCGGCAAAGCCGGTCATGTCGCCGACCACGCCGCCACCCAGCGCGAACAGCACTGTCCTGCGGTCGCAGCCGTGCCGCAGCAGCGCGTCGAAGATGAGGTTCAGCGTCGGCCAGTCCTTGTGCTCCTCGCCGTCGGGCAGCACGACTTCGTGCACCTGCGCATAGCGCGCGCCCAGGGCGGCGCGCAGGCGCGCGGCATAGAGCGGGGCCACCGTGGTGTTGCTGACGATCAGGGCGGCGCTGGCGGACGGCAGGCCGTCCCAGGCGGAAGCCGCGTCGAGCAGGCCGGCGGCGATGGCGATGTCGTAGCTGCGCTCGCCCAGGGCGATGCGCACCGGCGGCGAAAGAGAGGAACCCGGGGCTGGCATGCCCTGAGTTTAAGGGCGCGTCGGCAGGACTCCGGCCAGCTCGAGCTGCATGGCGATCATGTTGACCAGCGTCGGCACCGACGGCCGCCCGGTTTCCACGGTGAAATGCGCGGCCTCGCGATAGAAGGGGTCGCGTTGCGCATGGAGCGTCCGCAGCCTGTCCAGCGGGTCGTCCACCTGCAGCAGCGGCCGCTGCGTGTCGTGCCGCAAGCGCCGGTACAGGTCTTCGGGCGACGAGCGCAGGTAGACCACGTGGCCCTGCTCGCGCAGCACTTCCCGGTTGGCCGCGCGCAGCACGCTGCCGCCACCGGTGGCCAGCACGCAGGCCGGGCCCGCCGCCAGTTCCGCCAGCACTTCCTGTTCGACGTCCCGAAAGGCATCTTCGCCCTGCTGGGCGAAGTAGTCGCGGATGCTGCAGCCCAGGCGTTCCTCGATCGCATGGTCGGAATCAAAAAAAGGCAGCCGCAGCCGCCTTCCCAGTTGGCGCCCGACAGTGGTTTTGCCACTGCCGGGCATGCCGACCAATGCGATGCGGGGCGTCAGTTCGCGTCCACGCACCGGTTGGCGCCGTAGGGCGGGGTCAGGAACGAGCCGTTCGTTTCGTCACCAAGGATGAAGGAGGTGATGTAGCTCTTGGCGTCCGAACCCTCGGAGCCGGCGACGTTGGTCGTGACCTTCACGGTATAGGACAGCCACGTCGCCACGTTCTGCGGATACTCGACCTGGATGGTCATCCGGCCGTTGGCTCCGGTGACGTTCGACCCCAGGAAGGACAGGATGACGTCGGCCTTGCGCGGTTCCAGCTTGCCGTTGTTGTTGATGTCCTCGTTGACCGGGCTGGTGTCCAGCGAACCGTTGCGGTTCGTGTCCTCGTTCGGGCACCACACGCGGCCCGTGCTCGGCGTCGGCTGGGTGGTCGTGTTGATGCCGGTGGTCGAGGTGTTCGGCGGATTGTTGCCGGTCACCTGGTAGGTCTGGGTGCCCGGAGCGGAGCTGTTGGCGTAGTTGAAGCCGCCCTTGCCGTAGTGGCTGATGTCCACGCTGGCCGAGATCACCGCGTTGGCAACGGCGTTACCCGCGGAGTCCGCCACCGCCACGTCGAACTTCTTGATGTAGGTGAGCGAGTTGTTGCCCTTTTCCAGCAGGTTGTTGTCGCCCAGGGTGATCGACAAGGGCTGGCTCGCGACAGTCAGCGTCTTCGTCACGCTGTTCGGGCAGGCGCCGGCGATGGAGGCGTCGTCAGGGCCGTAGCAAGCGCGAATGACCACGCCGTCGGTCGGGCTGGAGCGGGTGCCGGCGATGTAGTCGGCTATGGCTTCGCCGTTGACGTCGCTGTACACGGTGGCGGTGCCGGTGCTGAGCGATTCGCCGCTGCCCAGGCCGGGCGCAACGATCTCGAAGCGCACGCGCACGTTCACGATGGCCTGGTTGGACGAGTTCAGGAACTTGGCACGCAGAGCGGCGCGGTTGGCGGTGCTGCCGGCGGAGTTGGGAGCAATGGTGCTCGGCACGATCGCCAGGCTGGCGGAACTGACCGTGTCGGTCACGACGGGGATGCCGCTGCTGCCCGAACCGCTCACCACCTGCACCGAGCGGGTGGACTGCACACCCAACGCCGAGGCGTCGATGCTGTAGGTGCCCGGTGTGGCCGGTGCCGCGCCCAGGGTGGACGAGGCATTGCCGGTGCTGTCGGTGGTGACGGTCCCGGTGAAGCCCAGGGTGCCGCCCAGGGTGACAGTCACGTTGGGGATGCCGGCGCCGTTGGTGTCGATCACCTTGAGGTCCACGCGGGTGGAAGATCCGGGCCCGGGCGTCGCCGGAACCGGTGTCAGCGAGATCGTCGCGCCCGCCACCGTGATGACGGCGGAAGATGATTGGCCGTTCACCGTGATGGTCGCCGTGATCTTGCGGTTGGCCTTGTTGGCGCCGATCGTGATGGTGCCGGAAGCCTGGCCTTTGGTATCGGTCGTGCTGGTGTTGGGCGTGTAGACCCCGCTGTCCACCGCCACGCTGACGGCCGCGCCGCTCACCGGGTTGTTGTTCGCGTCGAGCGCGGTGACGGTGAGGACGGAGCCGTCGCTGCCCGAGTTGCTGAGGGATGCCTTGGACAGGTCATAGATGAAGCTGGCCACGGTCGACGTGGTGCCGCCCGTGCTGCCACCCGTCCCACCCGTCCCACCCGTGCCGCCGCTGGTGGTGCCGGAGCTGCCGCCGCCCCCACCGCATGCCGCCAGCGTGCTCGCCAGCAGCAGGCCTCCCAAAAATTTTACGTACCTGTTCATTGCAGTGATTCTCCCTACTGTGGACTGCGTTCGTTAGCGGCCGGTGGTGGCGCGCTCGGCCACCATTTTCGGCGTGATGAAGACGAGCATTTCCTGCTTGCTGGTGTTGCGGGTCTTGCTCTTGAATGCGTTGCCGAGCACCGGGATGTCACCCAGCAGCGGAACGCGTGTTTCGCTGTCGCTCTCGGTGAGCTCGAAGATGCCGCCGATGACCACCGTGCCGCCGTTTTCCACCAGCACCTGGGTCTTGATGTGCTTGGTGTTGAT
>JAQGMU010000558.1 GCA_028292195.1 Ramlibacter sp.
GGGACTTCCACCTGCCGCGCGAAGCCTCGATGCTCAAGGCGCACGATCCGACGCACTTCGAGCGCGTGCTGCGACAGCGCCTTGCCCATCCCGTGGCGGCGAGCGCGCTCTGACTGTCGCGCCCCACACACATCGGCCCGCCGGCCCTTGCGTTAAATTTGTCACGCATTCTTCCTGGCTCGGCGGATAGTCTGCCGAAACCCGTCATCGAACCCACCTGCCCGCGTACCTGTTCGTGAAACTCAATATCGTCCCCGCACGCACCGGCATCCAATGGGTCAAGCTCGGCATCCAGACCTTCTTCCGCCAGCCCCTCGGGCTGACCGGCCTCGTCTTCATGTATGGAGCCGTGTACGCATTGCTCGCGGCGATACCGTGGGTGGGCGTGGTGGCGCTGGCCGTGCTGACGCCGGCGGCGACGCTGGGGATGTTCGTGGCCGCCGAGCGCGTGACCAACGGCACCTTCCCCATGCCCTCGGTCTTCCTGGCCGGCTTTCGCAAGGGTCCGGCCTGCAGCCGGGCGATGCTGTTGCTGGGGCTGATGCACGTGGCCTTGCTGGTCGTGCTGCTCGGCGCGCTGGCGCTGGCCTTCCCCGGCCCGGCGATCGAGGCGACCGAAGCCACGGCGACGGCGCCGGCCAGGGTGCAGCTGTCGCCCGTGATCCTGATCGCCGCGGCGCTGCAGCTGCCGCTGCTCGTCCTGTTCGCCTACGCGCCGGCATTGGTGTACTGGCACGGCATCACGCCGGTCAAGAGCCTGTTCTTCAGCGCCATCGCCTTCTGGCGCAACATCCGCGCCTTCGTCACCTATGGCGCCACCTGGTTCCTGATCCTGTCGATGCTGCTGATCCTGCTGCTGCTGGTGTCCGGCGGCAACCGCGTGGTGATGGTGCAGTTCCTGGCGCCGTTCCTCCTGGTGTTCCTGGCGATGCTGTTCACGTCCATGTATTTCTCGTTTCGCGACAGCTTCGTCGCCACCCCCGAAGAACCCACCCCCACCTGAGGAGAACGACGCCATGAGCCGCCATACCCTGCAAGGACGTACCGAAGAGGAAGTGCTCTGGTTCCGGCGCCGCACCGTGCTGCAGGGCGCCCTGGCCTGGACGGCGGCGGGCGGCTTCGCGGCGGCCCATGCCCAGCAGCGCGGCAACATCGTCGCGATGCAGGGCGACGCCCTGCTGAACGGCCAGCAGCTGCGGGGCCAGCAGGTGATCCAGACCGGCGACCGGATCGAGACCGGCCCCGGTTCCAACCTCTCCTTCGTGATCGGCAGCGCGGCCCTGCACGTGCGCGAGAACTCGCGCATCACGGTGGAACGCGGCCAGACGCTCAACACCATCAGCGTGCTGCGGATGCTGACCGGCGCGGTGGTCAGCGTCTGGGGCCGCGGCAGCAACCGCCAGATCGTGACGCCCACGCTGACCGCGGGCATCCGCGGCACCGGCGTCTACACCGAGGTGTTCGCTCAGGAGAGCTACCGCAGCTACTTCTGCAACTGCTACGGCACCGTCGACATGTCGGCCAGCGGCGAGCGCCTGGTATCGCAATCCGAGTACCACCAGTCGTTCTGGGGCGAGGCGGAGCCGCGCGGCGGCCGCATGCTGACGCCCGCGCTGGCGATCAACCACACCGACGAGGAAGTCGAGTTCCTGGCCGCGCTGATCAACCAGCAAACCGCCTGGCAGATCGCCGGGCGCAAGGGCGTGAAGGACGGCTCGGGCTACATGGATCCCAGGCCGGGGCAGGTGCACCCGCTCACCCCCCGGTGAGCTTCGTCAGTTCTTCGCCTTGTACTCGGCGATGGACTTCGCGAGGTCCTGGTATTCCTCGCAGTTGCGACTGCCGCAGATGCGCTCCAGGTCCGCCAGGTGTTGCTCGGCCTCCTGCGGTTTGCGGTCGATCAGGTAGGCTTCGCCGATGTATTCGTGCGCGCCCTTGTGCTGCGGATTGATCTTCAGCGCCATGGTGTAATGCTCGTAAGCCTTGGCCATGTCGGGGTTGGCGCGCTTGCGGTAGGTGTAGCCTAGGAGGTTGTGCACGTCGGCATTCTGCGGCGACTCGCGCACCGCGACGCTGAGTTCGCGCATGGCGACGTCCCAGTCCTTGCGGTCTATCGCGCTGCGCGCATTGGCGAGCCGGTCGACCGACCGTGCCGGCGTTGCGCGCGGTGCCGCGGCAGGTTCCACGGTGTCGACCGCGGGCGCCGAGGTGGCCGCGGCCAGCAGGGCAAGCAACAAGAGGGACTTCTTCATGGAGCTCTCCTAGGGCGGGTTCTGTGAAGTGTCGGCACGGCGGCGGCCAGCGTCAACGCGTGCAACCCGGACGGGGGTTGCAAGGCCAGGAAATCCACCCAACAATCCACTGTAAGTTATTGTTACAATGAACCGAAAAGACCTGCCATCGAGGAGCAAGGAATGAACAAGCCACTCTGGGGCAAGAAGCCGGCGCAATTTGCGGACACCGAACCCGCATCGACGACTCCGCTGACCCTCAGCACCGACGCCGATTTCGACGCGCCGACCGAGCCGGTGCCGCTGGCACCTGCCAAGCCGGCCAAGCCCTCCCTTGCCGACATTCCCGAGCTCAGCCTGTCGCTGGCGCCCCAGCAAGCCGGCGAGTACGAGCTGATGGCCGAACTGCGCAAGGAAAACCGGGTGTGCCCGCAGCCGACGCGCTGGCTGGAGTTCTACCGGATCCTGCAGGACGCCGCCGGCTCCGAGAAGCTGCCTTCACCGCCGCTGACCGGCTCCGCCTGGGCCGCCACGCCGCCCGCCGCCAAGCGCATGTGCTTTCGCGAGCAGGCCGAATGGGCCGTCAAGCACGGGTGCGTGGCGCAGGCGTATGACTTCCTGGAGAAGCTGCCGAAGTCGGAGTGGCTTTACGGCTGACGTCGGTCGGGGCGCTCGTTGCCTCAGGGCACCGGCGTCAGTTTCGCCACCGACAGCGCCAGCCACTTCGCGCCGTGGCGCGGAAAATTGATCTGCGCCCTGGCGTCCGTGCCCGAGCCTTCCAGCGTCAGCACCGTGCCTTCGCCGAACTTGGCGTGGAAGACCTTCAGGCCCGGCTTCAGGCCGTGCTCCGCCGCTGCCCTTTGCTGCGGCACCGGCGGGTTGGCGAAAGTCTCGCTGCGGCCGTAACTGGTGGCTGACCCGCCGCTGCCGCGCGAAGTCGGATAGCCCATGCCGTAGCCGAAGGCGGAGCCGCCGAAGCTCTGGTTCTTCGGCGTCAGCCACTTCAGCGCCGACTCCGGCAACTCGTCGAAGAAGCGGCTCTTGACGTTGTAGCGGGTCTGGCCGTGCAGCAGGCGCGTCTGCGAGTAGCTGAGGTACAGGCGCTTGCGGGCCCGCGTGATCGCCACGTACATCAGGCGCCGCTCTTCCTCCAGCCCGTCGGGGTCGGCCAGCGAACGCTCGCTCGGGAACAGGCCTTCTTCCAGGCCGGTCACGAAGACGCCGTCGAACTCCAGGCCCTTGGCCGCATGCACCGTCATCAGCTGCACCGCGTCCTGGCCGGCCTGGGCCTGGTTGTCGCCCGACTCCAGCGCGGCGTGGGTGAGGAAGGCCGCCAGGGGCGACAGCGTCTCGCCGGTTTCCGCATCGGGCGGCACGTAATCGGGTGCCGGCTCGTTGATCTCGGGTTCGCTCGGGTCCAGGCCCTGGCTGGCCGGCGACTGCCGCAGCACGGTGCCCAGTTCGTCCACCGGCAGCGCCACGGCGTCGCGGCCGAAGCCTTCCTGGGTGACGAAGCTCTCGGCCGCGTTCACCAGTTCCTCCAGGTTCTCGACGCGGTCGCCGCCGTCGCGCTCGCTGCGGTAGTGGTCGATCAGGCCGCTTCTTTGCAGCATCACCTCGATGATCTCGCGCAGCGTCAGGCCCTCGGTCTCCGCCCGCATGGCGTCGATCCGGGCGACGAAGGCGGCCAGGTTGGCGCCGGCCTTGCCGGTGGTGGCGTGCACCGAATCGTGCAGCGAGGTGCCGGCGGCGCGCGCCGCGTCCTGCAGCTGCTCGATGCTGCGGGCACCGATGCCGCGGGCCGGGAAATTCACCACGCGGATGAAGCTGGTGTCGTCCTGCGGGTTCTCCAGCAGGCGCAGGTAGGACAGCGCGTGCTTGATCTCGGCGCGCTCGAAGAAGCGCAGGCCGCCGTAGACGCGGTAAGGCACGGCGGCGTTGAACAGCGCCGTCTCGATCACCCGGCTCTGCGCGTTGCTGCGATAGAGCACCGCGATCTCGTGCCGCGCCAGGCCTTCGCGCACGAGGTGGCGGATCTCCTCCACCAGCCACTGCGCCTCCGCCATGTCGGTCGGCGCTTCGTACACGCGCACCGGCTCGCCCGGGCCCTGGTCGGTGCGCAGGTTCTTGCCCAGGCGCGTCTTGTTGTGGGCGATCAGCGCGTTGGCCGAATCGAGGATGTTGCTGTAGCTGCGGTAGTTCTGCTCCAGCTTGATCTGATGCCGCACTCCAAATTCCCGCACGAAGTCGGCCATGTTGCCGACCCGGGCGCCGCGGAAGGCGTAGATGCTCTGGTCGTCGTCGCCCACCGCGAAGACCGAGCTCCCCGGCCCGGCGAACATCTTGATCCAGGCGTACTGCAGCTTGTTGGTGTCCTGGAACTCGTCGATCAGGATGTGGTGGAAACGGCGCCGGTAGTGCTCGCGGATCGGGTCGTTGTCGCGCAGCAGTTCGTAGCTGCGCAGCATCAGCTCCGCGAAATCCACCACGCCTTCGCGCTGGCACTGCTCCTCGTACAGCTGGTAGAACTCGACCTTGCGCCGGTCCTCCTCGGTGCGCACCTCCACCATGTTGGGCCGCAGCCCCTCTTCCTTCCAGCCGGCGATGGCCCACTGCAGTTCCTTGGCCGGGAAGCGCTCGTCGTCGACGTTGTGCTGCTTCATCAGCCGCTTGATGGCCGACAGCTGGTCCTGCGTGTCCAGGATCTGGAAGCTTTGCGGCAGCGCCGCCAGCTTGTAGTGGGCACGCAGGAAGCGGTTGCACAGGCCGTGGAAAGTGCCGATCCACATGCCCCGCACGTTGTCCGGCAGCATGGCCTGCAGCCGCGTCATCATCTCCTTGGCGGCCTTGTTGGTGAAGGTGACGGCCAGCACGTTGCCAGGGCCGATTTGCCCGGTGGACAGCAGCCAGGCGATGCGGGTGGTCAGGACCCGGGTCTTGCCCGAGCCGGTGCCGGCCAGGATCAGCGCGTGCCCGGACGGCAAGGTGACGGCGGCGCCCTGTTCAGGATTGAGGTTGGCGAGGAGGGGGGAGTCGGCGGCGACTTCTGGGAACATAGGGCATTGTAGAAAGACCACTGCCCCATAAATGTCCCGCCTGCTCCTGATTACCGCTGTGCTAGGGCTTGCCGCGCTGGCGCCGCCGGCGCAAGCCCTGTGCACCAGCGACGGCGTGCCGCAGCCGAAAGCGCTGCTGGAACGCTTCGTCAACGCCGACTGCGCCGACTGCTGGCGCGACCCGGGCACGCCCCGCGCCGGCCCGGACACGCTGGCGCTGGACTGGGTGCTGCCCGGCACCAAGGGCGACGACGCCCCGCTCTCCTCGGTGGCGATCGAGGAAGCGCTAGCCCGCATGTACGAGATGAAGCAAGCCTCGCCCGCCCGCGCCGGCAGCGTCACCAGCCCGCGCGAGGGGCCCGCCGTGACGCTGCGCCTGGCCCACGGCGAGGCCTACAACGACTACATCGGCACTTCGATGGAGCTGAAGGAACCGGGCCGCGAGCGCTGGCATGCCTGGCTGCTGCTGGTGGAAAAGCTGCCGGCCGGGCTGGAGGGCAGCCCGGTGCCGCGCAACCTGGTGCGCAACGTCTTCCGTCCCGACTGGGCGCGGCCGGTGTCGCGGGCGCCGGGCCTGCTGGCCGAGGACCGGGCGATGCAGATCCACGAGGGCACGAATCCCAACCGGCTGCGGCTGGTGGCCTTGCTGCAGGATGGGCACGGCGTGATGAGGGCTATCACGCAAACCGAATGTCACGAGTAGCGGGCCCGCCGTAGAATCAGTCACCGGGCCCAAGCATTTTGTGGCCCGGTTTGCGTTTGTGGCATGCACCCGCCACATTCCGCCGCCGGGCCCCGATCCAAGCGCTCACCTGTTGAACGACAGACCTCTGGAGCCTGGAATGGAAATCTTCGATTACGACAACGTCCTGCTGCTGCCGCGCAAGTGCCGCGTGGACAGCCGCTCGGAATGCGACCCCTCGATGGAGCTGGGTGGCCGCAGGTTCAAGCTGCCGGTGGTGCCGGCCAACATGAAGACGGTGGTCGACGAGAAGATCTGCCTCTGGCTGGCGCGCAACGGCTACTTCTACGTGATGCACCGCTTCGACCTGGACAACCTTGCTTTCGCGCGGCAGATGAAGGAAGCCGGCGCCTTCGCCTCGATCTCGGTGGGCGTGAAGCCGGCCGACCACGAGGTGGTGGACCGCCTGGCGGCCGCCGGGCTGGCGCCGGAATACGTGACGATCGACATCGCGCACGGCCATGCCGACACGGTGAAGGACATGATCACGCACCTGAAGAAGAAGCTGCCTTCGACCTTCGTGATCGCCGGCAACGTCGGCACGCCGGAAGCGGTGATCGACCTGGAGAACTGGGGCGCCGACGCCACCAAGGTGGGCATCGGCCCGGGCAAGGTCTGCATCACGCGCATGAAGACCGGCTTCGGCACCGGCGGCTGGCAGCTGTCGGCGCTGAAGTGGTGTGCCCGCGTGGCGACCAAGCCGATCATCGCCGACGGCGGCATCCGCGAGAACGGCGACATCGCCAAGAGCATCCGCTTCGGCGCGACGATGGTGATGATCGGCTCCATGCTGGCGGGCCACGAGGAATCGCCCGGCGCCACGGTGGAAGTGGACGGCCGCCTGTTCAAGGAGTACTACGGCAGCGCCTCGGACTTCAACAAGGGCGAGTACAAGCACGTCGAAGGCAAGCGCATCCTCGAGCCGGTGAAGGGGCAGCTGGCCGACACGCTGCGCGAGATGCAGGAAGACCTGCAGTCGTCCATCAGCTATGCCGGGGGCACCAAGCTGGCGGATGTCCGCAAGGTGAACTACGTGATCCTGGGCGGGGATAACGCGGGCGAGCACCTGTTGATGTGAGTGCCGCCGCGGTGGGGTCGCCTGGCGGCGAACCCACCCTACAAGGGGCCGCCCGCCGAATGTAGGGTGGGTTTCGCGAAGCGAACCCCACCATCTCCTCAAGCGCGCAAGAGATCCAGCGCCAGCTGATGCAGCCGATGGCTCGGCTCCACCAGCGCATCGACCACGCTGAAGTGATTCCGCCCCGGCAGCGCCTCGCACACCGGCACCCGGCGGGCACCCCAGGCCTCCTGGATCAGGCGGTTCTGGCGCAGGTACTCGTCGCTCTCCGCGCCTCCCACCACCGTGTACAGCGTGCCCTGCCGCGGCGCCGGCAGCCGTGCCGGGCTGGCCTGCGCCACCTGCTGCGGCGTCAGCGCCAGCGTTTCCTGCAGGTAGGGCGTGCGCATGATCGGGTCCAGGTCGTGCAGCGCGGAGATCGCCAGCGCCGCGCCGACCAGGTCGCGCGGCAATGAGGGGTCGTGCTGGGCCCACTGGCAGGCCAGCATCATCGCGGCCAGCTGGCCACCGGCCGAGTGACCGGCCACCTTGATGCGGCGCGGGTCGCCGCCGAAGCGGGCGATGTTGCGGAAGGTCCAGACCAGGGCCCGCACCATCTGCACCGTGATCTGCGGAACGGTGACCGCGGGTGCCAGGTCGTGATTGGGAATCACCACGCAGGCGCCATCGCGGGTGAAGGACGGCGCCACGAAGGAATGGTCGCCCTTGTCCAGCGAACGCCAGTAGCCGCCGTGGATGAAGACCAGCACCGGGGCGTTGGGCTGCGGCGCCGGGAACACGTCGAGCGTCTCGCCGGACTGGTCGCCGTAGCGCAGGTCCAGTTCACACGGATTCCCGGCGCGTGCCTGGGCCGACAGCTCCGCCCAGCGCGACAGGGATGCCCCGTGATCCGGCACCCGTGCCCGGTTGTTGTACATGCCGTCATGCCATGCGCCGTCGTGCAAATCCATACTACCCTCTGCTCATCGTTTGCAACATTTTGACACACTTAGTTATACCTTGCAACTTGTTGAGCTTTGACAACACTGTATTCGGTATACAGAATACATCCATGCCCGCCCAACTGGTCCAGCTCGAAGCCGCCCCGGACCTGGTCGACCGCGTCTACCGCACCCTCATCGACGCCATCAGCGACGGCTCGCTCGCGCCCGGCCAGCGCATCACCCAGGAAGACATCGCGCAGCAGCTGGCAGTGTCGCGCCAACCGGTGCTGCAGGCGCTGCGCCTCCTGAAAAAGGATGGCTTCGTCGAGGACGCGCCGGGCCGCGGCCTGCAGGTGGCGCAGCTCGACCCGGAATGGATGCGCAAGGTCTACCAGGTGCGCGGCGCGCTCGACGGCCTGGCCGCGCGGCTGGCCGCCGAACGCCGCTTCCGCCTGCCGGCCGCCCTGCTCCAGCAGGGCCGCAAGGCGGCGCGCGGCGACGACGTCATGGCCATGATCGATGCCGACCTGGCTTTCCACGCCGCCATCTACGCCGCCGCCGGCAACCCGCTGATCGAACAGAGCGCGCAGCTGCACTGGCGCCACCTGCGCCGCGTGATGGGCGCGGTGCTGCAGCAAACCGGCCAGCGCGAGGCGGTCTGGGACGAACACGAGGCGATCGCGCAAGCCATCGCCGCCGGCGACGGCGACCGCGCCGCCCGACTGATCGAGGAACACGGCCGCCACGCCAGCGACAACCTGGGCGAGCGGCTGGACTTCGTGCTCAAGGCCCGGGACGCCAAGCCGTCCTGAGCCAAACCACAGCCCCAGGAGACAAACATGCACCTGACGAAGGAACAGCTCGAACAGTTCGACCGCGAGGGCTACCTGTTCTTCCCCGGCCAGTTCACGCCGGAAGAAATGGGTTCGCTGGCGCGCGCCGTGCCCGAGCTGTATTCGCGGCGCGAGGCCTACAACGTGCGCGAGAAGGGCAGCGACGCGGTGCGCACCAACTTCGCGGCGCACATGGTCAGCGAGCCGTTCGCGCGGCTGGCGCGGCATCCGCGCATGGTGCAGCCGGTGATGGACCTGTTCGACGAAGAGGTCTACATGCACCAGTTCAAGATCAACGGCAAGATGGCCTTCGAGGGTGACGTCTGGCAGTGGCACCAGGACTACGGCACCTGGCTGAACGACGACATGATGCCCACCGAACGGGCCATGAACGTGGCGATCTTCCTGGACGACGTCAACGAATACAACGGCCCGTTGATGTTCATCCCCGGCAGCCACAAGAAGGGCGTGGTCGATGCGAAGCACGACCTCACCACCACCAGCTATCCGCTCTGGACCGTCGACAACGCGCTGATCGCGCAGCTGGTCGAGCGCGCCGGCGGAAAGAACGGGGGCATCGTTTCGCCGAAGGGCCCGGCCGGCTCGATGATCCTGTTCCACAGCTGCCTGGTGCACGCCTCCACCAGCAACCTGTCGCCGTGGAACCGGGTCAGCGTCTACCTGAGCCTGTGCGCCGTCTCCAACCACATCCGCCGCTTCAAGCGGCCCGAGTTCATCGCGCACCGCGACTTCGCGCCCATCGCCTGCCTGCCCGATGACTGCCTGGTGCGCGACTACCCGGTGGACCTGCCGTGGAAGAACGGCATGCCGGCCAGCGCGCTCGCCACTTCCTCCGAGCCGTTCGCGCAAATGAAGAAGGCCGCCTGAGATGTCGCTCTACGCACAACTGCAAAAGCGCGCCGCCGAAGGCAGGCCGATCCGCGTCGGCCTGATCGGCGCCGGCAAGTTCGGCTCCATGTACCTCGCACAGGTGCCGCGCACGCCTGGCGTGCACCTGGCGGCCATCGCCGACCTCTCCCCCGACAACGCGCGGGCCAACCTGGCGCGCGTGGGCTGGCAGGCCGAGCGCACCCAGGCGGCCTCGATCGACCAGGCCCTGAAGACGGGCGCCACCCACATCGGCACCGACTGGCAGGCGCTGGTGCGGCACCCGGCCATCGACGTGGTGGTGGAATGCACCGGCCACCCCATCTCCGCCGTGGACCACTGCCTGGAAGCATTCGCCAACGGCAAGCACGTGGTCAACGTGACGGTGGAGGCCGACGCCTTCTGCGGCCCGCTGCTGGCGCGCAAGGCGGCGCAGGCCGGCGTGATCTATTCGCTGGCCTTCGGCGACCAGCCGGCGCTGATCTGCGACCTGGTGGACTGGGCCCGCACCTGCGGCTTCCCGGTGGTGGCCGCCGGCCGCGGCCACAAGTGGCTGCCGCACTTCAGCGAGTCGACGCCGGAAACCGTGTGGGGCAATTACGGCCTGACCCCGGAGCAGGCGAAGCGTGGCGGGCTGAACCCCAAGATGTTCAACAGCTTTCTCGACGGCTCCAAGCCCTCGATCGAAAGCACCGCGGTGGCGAATGCGACCGGACTGACGGTGCCCAGCAACGGACTGCTCTACCCGCCCGCCAGCGTGGAAGACATTCCCTTCGTCACCCGGCCGCGCAGCGAAGGCGGCGTGCTGGAACGCAAGGGCATGGTCGAAGTGATCTCCTCGCTGGAGGCCGACGGCCGCAAGATCCCCTACGACATCCGCATGGGCGTGTGGGTCACGGTCGAGGCCGAGACCGAGTACGTCAGGAACTGCTTCGAGGAATACAACGCCCACACCGACCCGAGCGGCCGCTACTTCACGCTCTACAAGCGCTGGCACCTGATCGGGCTGGAAGTCGGCATGTCGGTGGCCAGCGTCGCCCTGCGCGGCGAGCCGACCGGCGTCGCGACCTGCTGGAACGCCGACGTCGTGGCCACGGCCAAGCGCGACCTGGCGCCCGGCGAGCTGCTCGATGGCGAAGGCGGCTACACGGTGTGGGGCAAGCTGCTGCCGGCCGATACGTCGGTGCGCATGGGTGGGTTGCCGCTCGGGTTGGCGCACGACGTGAAGGTGGTGCGGCCGGTGAAGAAGGGCCAGAGCCTGAGCTGGAGCGACGTGGCGATGGACGCGAGCACCCATGCGTACAAGATCCGGCGCGAAATGGAGACGCTGTTTGCGTCGCCGCAACTGAAAGCGGCATGAGCCGCCGGGCCGCCCCAAGGCGAATCCCGGAGCGCGCAGCGCGGAGGTTCCGAATGCTCTGCGGAAGGGCCGCTCGGCTTTTGCTAGAATAGCGTTCGTTGTGGGGGGGTAGCTCAGCTGGGAGAGCGTCGCGTTCGCAATGCGAAGGTCGGGAGTTCGATCCTCCTCCTCTCCACCACAACATGTTTTCGGCAGTGGGTTCTTAGCTCAGTTGGTAGAGCAGCGGACTCTTAATCCGTAGGTCGACAGTTCGAATCTGTCAGGACCCACCACTCCTCCTCGATAGGACGGGCCTTTCGGGGCTCCACGTTCAGTCCGCCGGTCACGGCGGCCCTTGAATTAGCTGGAGCAATGAAATGGTCAATGAAGTTAAGTCCGCCGGTGACAGCGTGGTGTCTGCAAGCACCCCGCAAATCGGAACCTCGCCGCCTTCCGCGCAGGCGATAGAAGTTATCCGTCCGGCCCTAGGGCGGCTGCCTTTCCGTACTGGGACCCTCCCAGTCGCGCATCTCATCGATTTGTACTTGCAGTGCTACGTCGGCCGTGACAGCTCGCGCGTTCAGAGATTGGATGCGTCGATGCTGGCCCAGAATGGAGCAACCCTTCTCGAAATCGGGGACGTACTTGGGCACCGGCAGCTTCACATGACGAAGCGATATAGCCATCTCACAACTGGCCACAAGGCGGCGCTCGTGAACCGCGTGTTGGGTGACCTGAAGTGAAAGCCGCGGATCGGTTGACGGGGCGAGCGCCTGTCAACGAGAACATCACGGCCGAACTCGAGGCCAAGCTTCATCAGTCCGCTTGGTTCTGGCTTGAGGTTCCGAGCTTCAATGCCAAACCGAAACTTGGCCCCAAGGGCTTTGCCGGCTTTGACCGCTTATTTGGCACTTCCAGAACGGAGTTGGTGCAGCCCTCGGGTGGCGACATGGGCGCGTGAAGCCCGGCTAGCTGCGCGGTTCACTGCGCCTCCACAGGCAAGCCGGCCGCAGCCCACGCGGAAAGCCCGCCCGCGAGAACGTATGCAGGTCGGTTGGGTTGGGCCAGCTTGCGGGCAAGCTTGGCCGCCGAAGCGTCGTCCGGACAATCGCAATAGGTGATGACACGCACCCCCTCCGCGATGGTTGCAAGGCGGGCCGGCAGATCCTCGTTCAAGGGAGCCCGCACGGCGCCCGGGATCCGCGCCAGGAAGGGAAGTTCGAAGGAGCGAACGTCGACGATCACGAGGGGCTCGCCGCGATCGATCATCTTCGCAACATCTTGCGGGCTCAAGCTCGGCGTCGCACGGTGCTTGCGCTGGATATGCAGGCGACGCACGCCGCGCCAAAGCACGTAAAGACCAAGCGAGCCGACCAAGAGAACCAGCGCGGTAGTTCCCAGGTTCTCGAGCGCGGTGGTCAGCCGATTCACCTCGCCGTAAAACACCCACCCCGCCGCCATCCCGCCACCAGCCCATAGTGCCGTGCCTGCGAGGTCTGCCAGCAGAAAGGTGCCGAAGTCCATGCGCAGCGCTCCGGCAAGGGGAGGTGCGAGCGTCGAAACGCCGGGGATGAACTTGGCAAACAGGAGGGTCGTGATTCCGCGGCGGGCGAAGCTCAATTCACTCCTCTGGATGCACGTGTGCGGCGAGATGGACAAGCGGCAAAGAAGTTCGAGGACTGACCGTCCGTAGCGGCGCCCCACGAAAAACCAGACAGCATCGGCGACCGCCGACGCTGCCGTGGCGGCACCAAGCGCCTGGAGCCCGAAGACTCCGTCGGTGGCGGCTCGCGCTCCAGCCAACAGCAGGAAGGGCAAGGCCGGGATCGGCGCGCCCAACTGCTCGACCAGGACGCCGAGGAACAGGGACACGAGGCCGTGCTGCTCGAAGATGCGAAGGACGCTTGCCATGGCATTGCTCGAAGCTGAAGGCTCGAATCAGCCCAGCGCGCGAAAGAAGTCGCGGACGTCGGTGACGATGGCTTGCGGTTCTTCCCAAGCCGCGAAGTGACCGCCGCTGGTGTGCTGCCGCCACTGCTTGAGGTTGTAGTAGCGCTGGGCCCAGCGGCGCGGCGCGTTGCATACCTCTTCCGGCAATACCGTAATGCCGACGGGAACCTCCACCACCGGCATGCGGCCATGCGCCGGCTTCCAGGGAAGGTGTGCAGCCTCGTAGTAGTAGCGCGCCGACGTGCCGTAGCTCTCCGTCACCCAGTAGATCATGATCGTGGTCAGCAGGTCGTCCTTGCTGAAGCGGGTTTCGACGTCACCGTGACAATCACTCCAGCTGCGCTGCTTTTCGACGATCCAGGATGCCAGTCCCACGGGTGAGTCGTTGAGTGCTGCCGCGATCGTCTGCGGCTTGGTGCTTTGCAGTGCGGAGTAGGCGGACTCCGTTGCGAAGAAATTCTGCAGGCGGTCCGCCAACCGCGCTTCGTCGGAGTCATAGTCTTCCGGCGCCGGCATGCCGCCGCTGAATAAGTCCAGGGGCAGCATCATCGGAATGTGGATGCCCATGACGCGATCGGGATAGCGGTGCCCGACGTCCGCCGTGACCAGCGCACCCCAATCGGCACCGTGCGCGGCAAAACGGGGATAACCCAGCCGCTCCATGAGCGTCACCCATAGCCCGGAAGTCCGCCAGAAATTCATGCCGGTCTGGCGCAGCGGCGTTGAGAAGCCATAGCCTGGCAACGACGGCACCACGACATCGAAGGCGTCGGCAGGATCGCCGCCGTGCGCGCCCGGATCGGTGAGGAGACCGATCACCTTGTGGTACTCCCAGAATGTCCAGGGCCATCCATGCGAGAGCACCAGTGGTTTCGGATTGGGTCCCTTGCCCCGCACGTGAATGAAGTGGATGGGTACGCCATCAATGTCCATGCGGAACTGCGGAAAGGCGTTGATCGCGCGCTCCTGCCGTCGCCAGTCGTACCCGTCGATCCAGTAGCCCACCAGTTCCTTGAGGTAGGCGGTGTTGGTGCCGTACTGCCAACCTTCGTTGGCGAAGTCGTCGGGCCAACGGGTGCGCGTGAGGCGGGCGCGCAGATCGTCGAGCACTTCATCCGGCACATTGACTCGAAAAGCTTCCATTGCGTCTTTCTCCTGTGATTCCGGGTGCATCGTGCGGGAGCACCACGGACGATGTCTCGTTCGTGGTGCTCCCTCCATCTGCTAGGCGCGCAGCGACCGGAAGCCCGCGCGAACCTCTTTCGAGAAGATCTCGGGTTGCTCCCAGGCAGCGAAGTGGCCGCCCTGGTCCACCTTGTTGTAATGAACCAGGTTGGGATATGCCCGCTCCGCCCAACTCCGCGGCAGAGGGTAGAGCTCGTCGGGAAAGACGGTCACGGCAACCGGAATCTTGACTCCCCTGACGCCGAAGAACGACTGCTTGTTCTCCCAGTACAGCCGGCCCGAGGAGACCGCCGTGCCAGTCAACCACGTGAGCGTGACGTTATCCAGGATGTCGTCTCGCGTGAGGCCGGCGGACTGCCCCGCGAAGACCCGGGAGATCAGCCGGTAGCTGCGTTGGTCGTGGTCGAGGAAATAGGCCGCCAGGCCGACCGGCGAATCGGCCAGACCGTACATGGTCTGCGGGCGCAACCCGAGCTGGAACCCGTAGCCAATCCCCTTCTGGTAAACGAATTGCACGCGCTCATACGCGAGCTTCTCTTCGGCCGAGAGATTGGAAGGCGCCGGCGCACCTGAGAACGCCGCCTTGTCGATGTCCTCCGGGATCGCATTTGGCATGTTGGTATGGATGCCGATCAATTCCGGCGCTGCCTGCGCACCCATCAGCTCGGTGATGACTGCCCCCCAATCGCCACCTTGCGCGACGAACTTCGTGTACCCCAGGCGCTTCATGAGCACGACCCAGGCGCGCGCGATGTGCTGGGGATCCCAGCCGGTTGCGCTCGGCTTGCCCGAGAAGCCGTAGCCGGGCATCGACGGAATCACCAGATGGAACGCATCCGAAGCACTGCCGCCATGCGCCGTGGGGTTGGTCAGGGGATCGATGATCTTCATCTGCTCGAGGATGGATCCGGGCCAACCGTGCGTGACGATGAGCGGCAAGGCGTTCTCGTGTTTCGAACGGACGTGGAGGAAGTGGATGTCCAGCCCATCGATCTCGGTGACGAACTGCGGGTAGGAGTTCAGCCTGGCCTCGACCTTGCGCCAGTCGTAGTCGGTTCCCCAGTAACGCGCGAGTGCCTGGGTCGTGGCGAGCTGCACGCCTTGCGAATCATCCGTGACCGTTTCCCGCTCGGGCCATCGGGTCGCGTTGATGCGTCGGCGCAGTTCGGTGAGATCCGACTCCGGGAAATTCACGTGAAACGGACGAATGGCAACCCCGTCGGTGCCCTTCTGTTGTGCGACTTGAGTCATGGCGTGAGACCTTTGTGAGAAAGCGAGAAGACCTAGGGTGCATGCAGCCATCGCTGCAGTTCCGTAGAAGAGACGACGACGGCCGAGATCGGGCGTCTGTTGCATGGCGAGCTCCTTGGCAACCGGTGGTTGCGTTCGGGTGTGACTGCAGGACGTTCACAACCCGGAAGTGAGGATGCCGCGCAGCGAGGTTGGCTTGTATTGCGACGTGGTCTCGCGGTTCGGGCTCTTGGTATCGAAGCGAACGGTCGCCGCATGCGAATCGAGGGCGATCTACATCCAGCGGGCCGGCAGCCTGCCCGCCTGGTTGGGCGCACTGAACCTTGGTTCAGCGAAGACCTGGCTTTGAAGCGTGGAGCGGAACGCCGGCGCTTCATCGGCAGCGAGGCGCAGTGTCCGCGTCGCGCGGACCTCGTGCTTGGTCCCCAAGGTCACGACCAGGTGCTCGATCAACTTGCGCACCGACATCGGCTGGTTGCGGCGCGAGTTGTAGCTGAGCTGCAGCGAAAGCGGCGCGACGCGCCATCCTGACAGAATGCGTTGCAGCAGTCCCTGGGCCTCTGCCGCTTGCGCAAGGAACGCGGGCAGCATCACGATGCCTGCACCATGAACCGCCGCATCGGCGAGCACCTCGATCTGGTTAGCGTGCAATGCCCCCTTCACACTCAACGAACAGGCATCACCGAGTTCCAGTTGCTGGAACGACCAGATCGCCCCCGTGCCTGCGATCCTCGAGGTGAGGCAGTCGTGCTGGGCGAGTTCCGAAGGATGAGCCGGCTCGCCCTTCTGCGCCAAATAGGCTGGTGCGGCGTAGATTCCGACCTCCGCACTGGTCAGCGTGCGGACGACTTGCATGGAGCGCAGGTCCTCGGGCAGGCACAACGCCAGGTCCACTTCGTCCAGGACTGCGTTGACGCTTCCTTCGCACAGTTGCAGATCGACCTGCACTTGTGGATAGCGAGCGCGAAAGGTGGCGAGTGCTGGCCCCAGGTAGTGACGCGCGAACAGTGCCGGCGCAGCCATTCGGATCACGCCAGCCGGCTCGCTGGCGCTGAGACGCGCGATGGACGCGAGTTCTTCGTAGGATTCCAGCAGGCCTTCCGCGCGGCGCAGGACGTCCTCGCCGGCGGCGGTGAGTGCGATGCGCCGGGTGGTGCGATGTAGCAGCCGCACACCCAGCAGCGTCTCGAGGTCCTGGACCGTGCGGCTGGCCACCGGGCACGAGATATCGAGGGCCGATGCGCCGGCGACGAAGCTGCCGTTGTCGGCAACCGCCTTGAACACCGACAGGGCTTTGAGTCGATCCATGTCCGCTCTCCGTCAAGATGGGTCAGTTGGCAAGAGGCTGCAGCAAATGGCAGGCGGTACTCCACCCGTTGACAACGCCGGCCAGCACGCGGGCGGCGAACGCTATCGCACGCGGGTTCAGCAACAGGCGCTCCACTTGCGGGCTGCGCGCGGCTCCGGCCAGGCACCAGAAGCAGAAGTGCTCGCAGTTGTTGCGGAGCAGGTCGTAGGCGTCTTCACCCAGGCGAGAGCACGCACGCGCGGCGACTTCGATGCCGGAATACGCCAAGTTCGCCTCAACGACGACACGTAGCGGGTGGTTATTGCTGAATTCGGCGAGGCTGACCTTGGCGACGGGGCCGCGACGCAGCGACGTAGACAGCCCGCGGTAGTGAACGACCTGCCCCTCTCCCACGTAGATGCCGTGATGCGTGTACCAGCGTCTCGGCGTCACGACGTGCGCACCTAGAGGGAAGTCGACTGCATTCGCCGTCGGCGTCTGTTGCATGGCGAACTCCTCGGCAACCAGTGGCTGCATTCGGCGTGAATCAATCGTTCACACACCGGGAGTGAGCATGCGACGCGCGGCGGTTGGCTTGTATTGCGCCGTGGGCTATCGGTTCGGCCTCCTGGTATAGCCGCGCGGGTGTCCGCCGGCAAAACGCAGGCAACCTTCAACCGGCGGCGCGATAAACCGTGCAGATGGTTGGGGGCCCTGAACCTTGGTTCAGGAAAGCGCTGGAAGGGTGAATGCGAAAACAGCGCCCCGAGGCTGCCGGGCGTCAGCCCACAGTTTGCCGCCGTGGGTATTGATGATGGAGCGGCAGATCGGCAACCCGATCCCGACTCCGTGGGCCTTGGTAGTGTAGAAGGATTCGAACACCCGCTCGCGATTCTCCAGCGCGATGCCGGGCCCCGAGTCCGCCACCGTGACGAGCAGCTCCTGGGGAGCGCCGAATCCGCTGCAGATCAGCAGGTCCCGCGCCTCGGCGTCGACCTCGGACATGGCCTCGATGGCATTGAGGATCAGGTTCAGCATCACCTGTTGCAGTTGAACCCGATCTCCGCGAATCGGTGAAAGACCTTCGGCGAGCCGGGTCTCCACCAGGACACGATTCTTCGACAGTTCGCCTTGCGCCAGGGCAATCACGTCCTCGATGGCGTCGTTCAGGTCAACGCTTTCCTCGCGGGGCGGCACTTTCCTGACCTGGTCGCGGATTCGGCTAATGATGCCGCTGGCCCGGTAGGTGTCTTTGACCACGCACCCGAGGGCCTCATGGACTTCCTCCAGATCCGGCGGATCACGGGCGAGAAAGCGCAGAGCCGCGTGCGCGTTGTTGCGTGCCGCACCAATCGGCTGGTTGACTTCATGCGCGATGGAAGCCGCGAGCTGCCCCAAGGTCACCAAGCGATTCGCGTGGGCCAGTTCCATCTGCATTTCGCGCATCGCCTCCGAAGCGCGCTTGCGCTCCGTCAGGTCGAGCACGAAGGCGACGCCCTCGTTGCCGCCTCCCTCGAATGCGGCTACGCCGATCAGTACCGGCACGCGGCTGCCATCCTTCCGGAAGTATTCCTTCTCGTACGGCTGCAGGCTGCCCGTCACCTTGAGTTCGGGCACGAGCTGCCGATCTTCCCGCTCGCGCCACTCCGGCGGCGTCAGGTCCGTCCAGCGCAGGCTACCCACAGCGAGGTCCTGCCGCTCGTATCCGACCAGCTGCAGGAACGCGTCGTTGGCGTCGAGGATCCGCCCCGTGAGGTCCCAGATGAAGATACCTATGATGTTGGCATCCACTAGGCGCCGGATCCTGGCCTCGCGTTCGGCAAGATCCCGGTACAGGCGCGCGTTCTCGATGGAGATGGCCGCCTCCGATGCCAGCAGCTTGAGCACCGCCATTCGGGCGGGGGTGAATGCGTGGGCCGTCAGCTTGTTCTCCAGGTACAGCATCCCCATCAGTCGGGCCTGCTTGAGTATCGGCAGGCAGACCAGTGAGCGGGCGCCGTGCTGGCGAATGTAGTCATCGGCGGGGAACGAGTTCTCGCGCGAGCCGTCATGCAGCAGCACGGCCTCCTTGGTACGAAGGACGTAGCGGAAGACGGACTCCGAGAGATCCGCAGCCGTGATGTTCGCCTGCCGCAGATGGACTTCCACCGTGCCCGCGCGGGTCGTGGCTTCTGCTTCTATTCGATATTCGTCCTCGCGGGGAAGAATCAGCAAGCCGCGTTCGGCGCCAGCATGCTCGATGGCCGTACGCATGAGCGTGTCGATCAGCTTCTCCAGCACGATCTCGCCCGATAGAGCCTCGGAGACTTTCATCACGGTCGCCAGGTCGAGGCCCTCCACAGAAGTCTGTATCGTGGTGCCGGCCTCCGGGAGGGGCTTGTCGGCCCCGAGGTACGGATGCAACTGCTCAAGCTGCCGGACCTTGCCATCGGCACCCCAACGGAGATAGCAGTTCCGCGCATCCCGCAGGTAGGTCGCCGCAATTTTCTCGAAACCCCGCTCCGAGTAGAAGCGCGCGGCTCGCTCGTTGGCGATTCCCTCATTGTGGACAAGGTCGTGTGTGTGAGCCGAACGCACCGCTTTCTCGAAGAGGTCTTGCGCTTCGAGCACACGCCCTTCGATCCTCGCGATTTCCGCCGCGACGATCGCTGCCCGGTTCTCGAAGGTGACAGGATTGTGGCCGGCCCACATTTCGAGCTGCTTGCGATGGCCGGCCAGGGCTTCCAGGTGCAAGCGCTTCTCATCCTCAGGTGCGGACTCGCAAGCTGCGGCGCGCGCCAGCGCGGCGTAATAATGCAAGTCCGCGACTTCGAAGTTCGCCGCCGCGCGCCAGACAAGCCGCTGCGCATTCAGCGCAGCCTCGATCGCGGATGAGTGGTCGCCCGCAAGATATCGAGCCTGCAATTTACGAACCCAATAGTAGAACTCGGGGAGCCCTAGATTTGCATCGCTGGCCAGGTGGCGTTCGGCGTCACGCTCGCTGTATCCATCGTGATCCAGAAGCCCGAAAGCCGAATTCAACCCGCGAAGTGTTCGCGTCAGTCCGATCTGTGCGCTGCAAGTGGCTTGGACGAGGCCCATCTGGACCTTGCTGGCGAAGGCAAGGCCGTGCTCGGCTTCCTCCTGTACTTTGGCAAGAGCCTCTCCCGCAGCCAATCTGATCGTGACCGACCGCTCCAGGCTATAGCCAGCAAAGGCGACCGCGCCGGCCCGATTCGCGACATCGGACGCGCGGCGCACCAGTTCGAGCGCGCTGGCCGGGTGCTTTGTCCACGGCAGGACGAGCGCCCCCACACACAGATAGGTCTGCGCTTGATAGCGAGTCAGACCGCGCTTTTCGACGAGGTCATACCCCAATTGCCCGAACCTGAATCCGTCCCCGTAGTTGTTGAAGCGCGGTCCGGCGAAAAAGGCCATCCAGACATATCCGAAAGCCGAGGCATCGCAGTTTCCATGTTCGAGGCTGAGACCGACGAGACGGCAGACAACGAGCGAAGCCAAGTGCTCATCGAAGAAAAAGGATGTTGGCGCCGCTTCCAGAAACACGTTGATGGTGTCCAGGATCTCGGGGTCCGTTACCAGTGGCAGGTCCAGGAGGTCCTCTATCTGACGGTCGCCAAGCAGCGTTCTGGTTCGTTCGTACTCACGCGACGCCACTTCCCAGGTGGGATGAATGGCCCAGACGGTGCCTTCACGGCGCAGCCAGTCCAGGAACACGGCCAGTCCTTGCTCGCATTTATCCCAGCCGGTGTAAAGCGCCATTCGCAGACGCATCACGGCAATGTAGTCATGGCGGCAGGTGGCGCGTTCGGCCAGGCGTGAGAGGCGGATTTCCGCGGCGAACCTGTCTGCAGTCAGCAACTCGCATTCGCCCATCAGGCACTCGATGGAAAACAGGAGCGCGTAGTTGCGCTCCCAGGTTTTGTCGGTGAGCAACGCGCGGCCGGCGCGCAAGTAGTTGAGGGCCGATTCGAACGCCGTCGAGGCCTTGGCGCGCTGGCCCGCGATCAGGTTCAGATTCGCGACCCGCTCCCGCTCCTCCGGCGAGTCTATGAGATGGGCGCCCCGGTTCAGCTGGTTGACGATTTCGAATATGGCCTCTTCCAGCTTTCCGGGGGGCGTGTGCTCGGCCAGGAACGTGCCCAGGCGCAGATGAGTCGCGGCGCGCAGCTCGGATCCGGCCAACGAATATGCGGCTTCCTGCACGCGGTCATGGAGGAAGCGATACCGGCTGTTCGCGCGGTAGATCAAGCCGGCGCGAACCGCCTCCCACAGGTTGTCGTGCATTTCGCCGGGGGATAGCTGGCAGGCCATCTGCAACATGTCGATTTCGGCTCTTTTTCCCAGGCACGCGAACTGATGCAGCGTCGCCTGCGTTACCAAGGGGAGGCGGCTCAACTTCTCGATCATCAGCTCGACGACATTGTCGGTATAGCCCCTGGCATGGATGAGGTCCAGGTCCCATGACCATCGCCCTTTGTCGTAGTCGAAGGCGAGCAGTCCTTCGTCAGCCAACTCCGATATGAACTGAATCGCGAAGAAGGGATTGCCATTCGTCTTCTCGTGGATCAACTCCGCCAATGGCGCGACGCGCTCTGGCTCGCAGCGAAGTGAGTCGGCCAGCAATTGCTCCAAATGAACCCGAGCCAGCCGCGCGAGCACGATTTCCTGCAATACCGCCCCGCGCTCGTGGACCGACTTCAACTTGCGCATCAAGGGGTGCGCAGCGCTGACTTCATTGTCCCGATAAGCGCCGATTAGCAGGAGGTGCTTCAGATCGGAACGCATCACCAGGTCCTCGAGCAGATCGAGCGTGGCCCCGTCCAGCCATTGCAGGTCGTCCAGGAAGAGCGCGAGCGGATGCTCGGGCCGTGCGAAGACGCCGATGAATCGTCCGATGACCAGCTGGAAGCGCCTCTGGGCATCCTGCGCTGCAAGCTCGGGCACCGCCGGTTGCTCCCCGATGATGTGTTTCAGTTCCGGCACGAGCTCGGTCATCAGCAGTCCATTTGGATCCAGCGCCTCGCGAAGTGCCTCGCGCCATCGGCACAAGTCTTCTTCGTTCTTGCCCAGGAGCGGACGCACCAATCCACGAAGCGCCTGCGCCAGCGTGGCGTATGGAATGTCTCGCTGGTACTGATCGAACTTCCCCGAAGCGAACAATCCGCGAGGAGGAACCAGCGGTTTCTGGAGTTCGTTGACGACAGCGGACTTGCCTATGCCCGAATAGCCGGAGACGAGTACCAGTTCGCACCTGCCCCCGGCGACAATACGGTCGAACGCGGCGAGCAGCGTGTCGACCTCCGCCCCACGCCCGTACAGCTTCTCGGGGATCATCAGGCCGGGTGGCGCGTCATGATCGCCCAGCGCGAAATCGTGAATGCACCCCTCCTCGCTCCACTCGCAGAGGCAGCGCCGGAGATCGCGCTCGACGCCCGCGGCCGACTGATAGCGTTCCTCGACGGTCTTGGAAAGCATCTTCAGGGTGAGCGCGGAAATGGCGACGGGAATGCTCGCCAGGCGCTCGCTGGGACTTGCTGGCTGTCGCGCAATGTGGCAATGAACCCACTCCATCGGGTCGGCAGCCGTGAAGGGAAGCCGGCCGGTCAGCATTTCATAGAACGTGACTCCGAGCGAGTACAGGTCGCTTCGGGAATCGATGGAACGGTTCACTCTCCCGGTTTGCTCCGGTGCCATGTAGGCGAGCGTCCCTGCTATGAACTCGGGCGGTTCAGGAGACTGCCGCTCACGCGGCGCGCGGGAAGCAATTCCAAAGCCGGTCAGCCAGACCCGCTCCGTCGCGGAATCCACGATCACGTTGGCGGGCTTGAGGTCCTTGTGAATGAGGCCGCATCCGTGAAGTCGGCCGATGGCGCTTGACATTGCCACCGCGAGGCGCAGGAATCGTCCGACTTCCATGGGTTGATGAATCAGCCGGTCCAGGGGCTCACCGCCTGCGAAATCGACAACCAGCAGCGTGCGTCCGGCCTCGCGCACGAGTTGCGCGGGCCGCAATGCCCAAGCGGCGTCAAGGTAGTCCCTGAGTTCGTACTCGTGAGCGAGACGGTCCGTGCTCCCTTGTGTCGAGGCCTCAACGCCCGAGTTCACGGAGACGAAGGCGTGCCGATCGCCATCGTCACCACTGCTGCGCAGCTTCCAGAAGGCACGCCCGGCGTCTTCCCACAGCAAGTCCGCGGGACCGCTTGCCGCACCAGCACTCAAACCAATCATGGCATGCACCCAAGGGTGCCGCGGCCGCGGCTGACAGCGCAACGAAGGCACCCGATCAGGACGGCCTCATCCACTGGCTTGGGAAGGTAGCACCCGACACCCATATTCAGGATGTGCTCCTTGCCCTGGTCCTCGGGGTGCGCAGTGATCAGGATCGTCGGGATCGCGTATCCCGTCTGGAGCAGATGCCGGTACAGTTCGACACCTGTCATCGCCGGCATTTGAACGTCGGCAACCAGGCAGGCCGTAGCGCGGACCTGGGTGGATGCGAGGAACTCGGCGGCGGACGGGAACACTGCGACGGTATAGCCATGCGACTTGAGCAGTCTTCGCATGGAGTCGCGAAACGGCGCGTCGTCGTCGACGACAGAGATCAGGGTTAGCTCGGGCAAGACAGCCTCCGGGGCGACACGCGGCCACGACAAAGTCCGACAGTTCAACCGAGGACCGCTCTTGTCGCCAAGAATACCCTCGTAGCCACCCAGGATCTCTAAGCCTTGGTTTAGGCGTGACTACGGGCGCTTGGAGTTCTTCGGCACAAGGTTGAGCTGGTCCGCCATTCGACAAAGTTCCGGGAGCGATGCGGCGCCGATCTTGTGCATCATGTTGCTCCGGTGAACCTTCACGGTGGTCTCGGTGATGCCCATGTCGCCGCCAATCTGCTTGTTCAGCCGACCCTGCACCACCTGGATCAGAATGCTGCGCTCGCGCGGCGTCAGTTCTTCGAAGCGAGCCCGCAGCGCGTTGAGGGATTGTTCGCTCGCGCGGCGGGCGCGGTCTCGCGCAAGGCCCACGTTCACGGCGTCCAGCAGATCCTGATCCCGGAACGGCTTCGTCAGGAACTCAATGGCCCCCGCCTTCATCGCCTGGACGGTCATCGGAATGTCACCATGTCCGGTGATGAAGACGATCGGTAGCGTCGCGCCTGCCGCCGCAAGGTCGCGCTGGAATTCCAACCCACTCCGTCCCGGCATTCTTACGTCGAGAACCAGGCATGTGGGGCGATCGGGCGGCTCGGATTTCACGTACTCGGCTATGGCCGCAAACGTCAGCGCCTGCAGACCGGCCGATCGCAAGAGTCGCTCGAGCGATTCGCGAAATTCCGTGTCGTCGTCGATGATCACAACGCAGGCATCCGAGTCCGGAAGCGCCTTCGTCGGCGATTGAAGTTCCACCAGGAGCGCTCCAAACCGTGCCAGTTGCCGCAATGCGGTCCGAACTCTATCGTGCACGCGTCCGGGCTGGCAGGCAATGACCATCGGTGCGTCATGGCTTCTGTGGCAGCTGGGCGACGAACGGCCGGCTCGACGATCGAGGAGATGGCGAGCCGGCAGCGCGGCCAACTACGCTTCGACGGCGTCCACGACCACGACGTTGGTGGCGACGTCGATATTGCCGTGAACGGCCTTCGAGTAAGGGCAAACGGCGTGCGCCGCGTGGGCGATGGCCTGGGCCACGTCGAGTGCAACGCCCGGCATGCGGACGTCGATTCGCGCCTGGATGAAGTACGCATTGCCAGTCATGCCGAGATCCACTTCGATTTCGACGGACAGGTCGGGGGGGAGGGTCACCTTCTTCTCCTTGGCCGCGAGGCCAAGCGCACCGGTGTAGCACGCCGACCAGGCGCCGGCGAACAACTGCTCAGCGGTCGGATGCATCTGGATGGCGGTGAACACGATCTCATTGCCGGCTTTGCCGGGCGTCGAGAGCTGGATGTCGATGCGGTCGTCGCCTCGACGGGCGCCGTCGCGGCGGCTGGCCGTCGTGCGGGTCTTGCCCGTGAGAAGAACGGTTTGGATTTTGGTGGTCATTGCGGAGTCCTTTCGGTTGGCCCGGTTGTTGAGGCGCCGGTGCGCGGGTGCGCCGTACGCCATTGGCAACGCGATAGGGCGTGGATCGCGCTGCCGGGAATGATTCGAACGGGTCAGTGCCTTGACCCGTTCTCGAGCGTGATGACTACCGGGAGCGCGTAGTCGCGGCCCACCGTGCTGCGAGCGAAAAAGTAGTTGTTGCGAGCGCGTTCACTGAGTTCGTCGAGCTGGACCACTCCACGGTGATCGCATGGAAAGGAGAGCGCACGGCCCGAGTCGAACAGCGACGCGAAGAACAGCTCGTGCGAAACGCGAGGCGTCGTCGAGGGATCGAGGGCGTCGTGCATCGATCGCGCCTGGCATGCAGCGGCTTGCGCTGTGGATCCGAACGCGAGGCGGTGGCCGAAATTGGGCGTCTGTTGCATGGCGAACTCCTTGGCAGCCGGCTGGCTGCGTTCGTGGTGACCGGAAGTGGCCACAACCTGGGAGTGAGCATGCGAGGCGGGCCGGTTGGCTTGTATTGCGCAGTGGTCGATCGGTTCGACCACTTGGATGCGTGAACGCTGGACTGCCGCACCTGAAGCGCAGGCCGTCCGCAACCGGCGGGCCGAGAGACTGCGCACTAGGTTGGGTGCACTGAACCTTTGTTCAGACCTGGCTGCCTGGGAGCGCTGCGTGAATGGATTGTTGTGAGGCCGGCAAGACAGCCTTCTGCGCCGCGACCTTTTTCTCGATGGCTCCTTTGCCTAATCTCAAGCCATCGCGGAGCCGCCAAGCAATGTTCCTCGATACGGGCACCGCAATCGCGGCACTCGTCTTATCCACCATCGAAAGGAAAGCATATGAACCGCATCATCGTCCTCGTTGCCCTCGCCATCACGTCGCTGTCCGGGGTCGCCTTCGCCGGCACCGGGCTTGCTGGTGACATCACCATCGAGACGGAGCCCTTCGTCGCCACGAAATCGCGCGAGCAAGTCAAGGCCGAACTGGCAGACGCAATTCGCACGGGGGACATCCTCGCCCACGGGGAGTCCTCCTACCAGTTGAATGAAGTCAATCCGAACCGGTACCCTCCGGCTTACATGGCCGCCGGCAAGACGCGCGAACAGGTGAAGGCGGAACTCGCGGAAGCGATCCGTACCGGCGACATCCTTGCCGGCGGCGAGTCGTCGCTCAAGCTGAATGAGCTGTATCCCTGGACCTACCAGGGCGTGGACCGCACGCTGGCCGGCGACGGCCTGCGTCGACTGGCGCAGCGGAGGATCTTTCCCACGACCAACTGAGGCTGATGCGCCGGTCGCACCGCGGCTCACTGCGCATAGGGCGGATCTCGACGGATCCGCCCTTCTCATTCATCTGAAATGCACCATGACGCGCTACAGCCTCTCCTTCCGCGCACCCCGAGCCGTCTCGCGCAACCAATCCGGACGGCCAACGAGCATCATTGAATGGCCTACCACGCTCCGCTTCAGCCGTCGGCTAGGTGAGTCCGTCCGGGATGCCAGCTACGCCGCCGCAATCGAGGGACCGGCAGGCCAAGCGTTAATCCTTCTGGATCGCGGAGCTGGATTCGTACCCTGGCTGCTGCAAATGCTCAATCGGCTGCGTCGCGCCGCTTGAACGCTGGCACGCCTGGCCAGCGAAGTAGCCGTTGTTCCATGAGCCCCTTTGAAGTGATGCGAAGTTCAGGCGCCGAGGCTTGCGCGCGGACTTTGGGCATCGGAACGGCATCCAGCATTCAACCAGCGACCCGAGAGACGACGCACTGGCTTTAGCGCACTGAACCTTGGCTTTAGGCAAGCAGTCGACCAATGCTCCTTGACGTGCCGCGGGACGAAATGTTGCGAATCCCGAAAGGCAGCCTTCTGTGTCACGACCTTTTTCTCGCGACTCCCCCCACGTAATCTCAAGTCCGTCGCGGAGCCGTCAAGCCAAAGTTTCTCGATACGAACGCCGCGATCGCGGCGCTCGTTCCATCCACCATCGAAAGGAATGCAAATGAACCGTATCACTGCCCTCGTCGCCGTCGCCGTCACTTCCCTGGCCGGTGGCGCCTTTGCCGGCACTGGCCTTGCGGGCGACATCACCGTCGAGACGGAGCCCTTTGTCTCCACGCTGTCCCGCGCCGAAATCCGGGCAACGCTGGATGGCTTCCAGAAGTCCGGCGCCAACCCCTGGGCAGACGGCTACGACCAACTCGCTGGTTTCGTGGGCAGCGAAACTCGCGCAGAGGTGACGGCCGAATACGTTGTCAACCGCGCCGTCGTGGCCGCCCTGACAGGCGAAGACAGCGGTTCGCAGTACTTCGCGGAAGGTGTCATCACCCGTCACGCCGTCCGCATCGCCGGCGACGGTTTCAAGCGATAAGCGTCTCCAGTTCCAATCCCTCCAGGAGAAATCATGTGCCTTTCCCGCTGGTCTTCTTCTCATCGAGTGCTCGCCGCCTCGCTCCTGTTCATCGCCGCCGCGGCGGGCATGCCCCAGTTGGCAAGCGCTGCAGATGCGGAGCAAGGCACCTCGATTCGACCTTTTAAGGTCAAGGTGCCTGAATCCGAACTCATGGAGCTCCGCAATCGGCTGGGCGCAACCCGGTGGCCCGACAGGGAAACCGTGGGTGACCCCTCACAGGGCGCTCAGCTCGCCAAGCTGCAGGACCTGGTGCGCTACTGGGGCACCGAATACGACTGGCGCAAGGCTGAGGTGAAGCTGAATGCGCTGCCGATGTACGTCACGACGATCGATGGAGTGGACGTCCAATTCATCCATGTCCGCTCACGCCATGCGAACGCGTTGCCCTTGATCATCACTCACGGGTGGCCTGGCTCCATCATCGAGCAACTGAAGATTGTCGATCCGCTGGTGAATCCCACTGCGCATGGCGGCCGTGCGGAGGATGCCTTCGACGTGGTCATCCCGTCGCTTCCTGGCTATGGCTTTTCAGGCAAGCCCGTGGACACCGGCTGGGGCCCCGACCGGATCGGATCGGCCTGGGCCGTTCTGATGCAGCGACTGGGCTATTCGCGGTATGTTGCGCAGGGCGGTGACTGGGGCTCGCCCGTTGCGCAAGCCATGGGTCGGCAAGCACCTCCGGGACTTCTCGGTATCCACGTCAACCTGCCTGCGGCAGTTCCGGGTGAGCTGGTTCCATTGATCGGCGCGGGCGCGCCGCCGCCGCCAGGCCTGTCCGATAAGGAGCGTGCGACCTTCGAGGCTCTGAAGGCATTCAACAAGATGGGGAATCTGGCCTACGTCACCATGCTGGGGGCCCGCCCACAGGCTGTCGGCTACGGTCTCACAGACTCGCCGGCCGGACTCGCCGGGTTCATGCTCGTGCACCCTGGCTTTGCCAAGTGGAGCTATGGCTCGAACCCGACCCAGTCACCCACGCGCGATGATGTGCTCGACAACTTTACGCTGTACTGGTTGACGAACAGCGCCACTTCGGCCGCGCGCCTGTACTGGGAAGGGGCGAGTCGCGGCGTCACCAACTCGGCCGCCCAGCGAACGAACGAGATTTCCGTTCCGGTTGCAGTGACATCGTTTCCCGATGAGGTGTATCAGCCTCCAGAGAGCTGGGCCCGAAAAGCTTTCCGTAACCTCATCTACTTTCACGAAGCCGAAAGAGGAGGGCACTTCGCCGCTTGGGAGGAGCCGGAAATTTTCGCAGCAGAGTTGCGTTCCGCTTTCAGCTCGCTGCGCGACGCGCAGCGGTGATCTTGGCGTGCGGCAGGGCAGCGTCCCTCGCCGCATTCACATCCTTCGGTAGAGGAACAGACATGAACAGTTTACGAATCTTGACAGCGGCAGCCTTCCTGATAGCCGCCAGTGCACTCGCACTTCCCTCGGTACAAGCACAAGTGCAGGGTATCAAGCGTACAGACCTGCAAAGACACGAACTGAGCTCTGCCGGGCGCGAGGTTGTGCAGGCGATCGTTGCCATCGACCCCGGCGTCACGGCGGCGAGGCACTCGCATCCGGGCGAGGAGGTCGTATACGTACTGGAAGGCGCCCTGGAATATCGCCTGGACGGGCGTCCGCCCGTCACCCTCAAGGCGGGAGATGTACTGTTCATTCCCGGTGGCACGATCCATTCGGCGACGAACGTCGGCACCGGATACGGCGCAGAGCTGGCCACCTACATCGTCGAAAAGGGCAAGCCCCTGCTCACACCTGCGGACTGAAAGATAGTCATGCCAGCAAACCAAACCGTCAGTCGTCGCACGTTCCTTGGCACTACCGCGATGACCCTGGCCGTGGGCCAACTCTTCGTGGCAGGCAGCGCAGCGGCGCAGGGCTCCAGCACGACGCGCTTCGGAACCATTAAGCAAGTTCACGCCGGCGTGCTCGACGTAGGTTACGTGGAAATGGGGCCGGCCGACGGGGTCCCCGTCATCTTGCTGCATGGCTGGCCGTACGATATCCACAGCTTCGCGGAAGTCGCCCCCATCCTGGCCGCGGCGCGGTGTCGCGTGCTGCTCCCTTTCCTGCGGGGCTTTGGCTCAACTCGGTTTCTTTCCGATATGAGTGCACGCAATGGGCAGCCGTCCGCGCTCGCCGTGGACACGGTCGACTTCATGGACGCGCTCCGAATACCCAGTGCAGTCATCGCAGGCTTCGATTGGGGCGCGCGGACCGCCAACATCGTGGCGGCGCTCTGGCCGGAGCGCTGCAGCGCGCTCGTTTCCGTCAGCGGATACCTGATCGGAAGCCAGGAGGCTGGCCGGGCGCCCTTGCCTCCGGGCGCGGAGCATGACTGGTGGTACCAGTACTATTTCGCCACAGAGCGAGGCCGAGCTGGCTACGAGCGGTATCGCCGGGATTTTGCCAAGCTGATCTGGCGACTCGGTTCGCCGAAGTGGAGTTTTGACGACGCGACATTCGACCGCAGCGCTGCGGCGCTGGACAACCCAGACCAGGTTGACATCGCGATTCACAACTACCGGTGGCGTCTTTCTCTCGCTGCCGGCGAAGCGAGGTATGACGCACTGGAAGCCCGACTCGCGCGGCTCCCGGCGGTCGCGGTGCCGACGATCACCATGGAAGGCGACGCGAATGGTGCACCTCATCCCGACCCAGTTGTGTACGCGAAGAAGTTTTCCGGTCCGTATTCGCACCGGCTCGTCGCGGGTGGCATAGGCCACAATTTGCCGCAAGAGGCGCCCGAAGCTTTTGCGAAGGCAGTGATCGATTTGGCCAGATAAGGGGTCTGCGCACGGCAGTTGTGCAAGAGCAGTCGCCGGCCCCGCCGGTCCAATTTAGTCTCTGAACATGTCGCGGGGGCTTGGACAGATCCTTGCTAGAGCCTCGGCCATGGGACCGGATTTCAGCGCTGTTGACTTGGGCCATACACGCTCAATGAACGGGCGCACCCGGTTTCTCCAGAAGTCTTCCCGCTGTTCGCCCGACCCTTCAATGCTTTGAACGAGTGCATGAGCGGCTTCTTGCAACGCTTTAACAGGCAACAAGCTGACGGCGTGACGAAACTCCGCAAGCGAAAACCCGTCGCTAGGATTCAAGGCAGCGTACGTCAGAAACGCTGAATATTGCCCGGCATGTTCACCGAGCTCCTCATAGTGCTCCGCTGTCCGCAGGAAAGCATCCTTGAATGCAAGCATCAAGGGAGGGTAGACCCTTGGCGACCAGAGGAACCCCTCCCAGACAGCGCGTGCCTCAACGGGGTCACTACTCCAATCGAATATGGGTAACAGATGCACTTCTGTCCATCTGCGGTCCACCCGAAAAAATGAAATCAGCCGTGATGCCATAACCACGCGGCCATGGCGAAATCGCTCTACTCCCGTATCGCATAGTGCGCTGAACAGCGGCTCGAATTGCGGCGGCAGTGAGTCGTTGTCGCCGGGCACGCGACGGAACCACAGATTCAGTAGCGCCTGTGTCACGTGGCCCACTGGATGGTTGATGGCGCGGGATACGGGTCGCTCTGAGTCAATACTTGACGCCAATGGCATGTCGAGAAGTCGATTGCACAGAGACAATATCTCGTCTTCATGAGAGGAAACCGAGCTCGAGACCTCCTGGAGCCACCAACTTATAGCCTGAGCGTTCTCCTCGAGCACTGCGTCGGGCATCTCCCGCACAACTCGGTGCAATAGGGCCCACGACTTCTGCCGATTCTTCTGGTCGCTCCAAGCCTGAAAGGCCTCGCGCCAGCGTGTGGAGGGCCAAATTCCCCGCTGCGCGAGCTTGCAGAGAGCGTAAGCGCAATGGTAAATGCGTGAACTGCAGACCTCCCGCCAGTTGTCTTCGACGATCTCGAAACGGCGGGGAGAAGCGTGGTCTGCAACCAATCAACTAAACCTCGCCAGTGACGAGGGGCCAAGTGAATCTCGCGCCGTTCCTCGTAGTCCGGGTCATCAGCGCCAGCATGACCGTGAATGCGAGCGCCATGCGGCGCTTGAGTCCCAACTTCATCCGTGCCCTCCTGAGCATTCCGGATGACTGTAGAGAGCTGGCAGCAGCCCATGATGGGTTCGGTGAATGGCTCCTATCGACGCGGCGGATGCCTGCCGTCGGTATACCGAACGGTGCCGCCTGTGGTAAGAGAATGCTCTTGAGGGCGACCTGGAACCCGCAATCCAAGGTCAGTTCTTGATGTCGTAGGTCTTGATCATGTCGCCCATGACGCCAAAACCCTTGTCGATCAGCTTCGAGAACTCGATGCTGTTGGCGGGGTAGTTCTTCATGCCGTACGCATTAGCCAGGAAGTCTTTGTACTGCTTGCTCGAGACCACCTTGTGGATGGCCGCCTCCAGGGTCTTCCTGGCGTCGTCCGGGATTCCCTTGGGCACGGCGACACCAATGATCCCGGTGATGCCGATGTCGTAGCCCTGCTCCTTGATCGTCGGCACATTGGGGAACCACGGCAGTCGGAAGTCGCTGGCCGAGGAAATGAACTTCAGCTTGCCGGCTTTCACCAGCTCTGCGTACTCGGAGGGGCCCTGCAAGGCAACGTCGACCTGCCTGCCCACCACGGCCATGATCGATTCGGCCGATGACTTGTAGGTGACCTGGTCATACTTGCCTCCCGTCAGTTTCTGCAGTTGCAGGAAAGGGAAGTTATTGGGAGCGCCCGTGACGCCGTAGAAGACGCCCTTGGGCGTCCTGGATTGGGCGACCAGGTCCTTGACGTTGTTGATCGGCGAGTCCGGCGCGGCCACGATGCCGTAGCTGAATTCAGCCACTCCGCCCAGAAGCGTGAAGTCGTCCCGCTTGTACGACACCTTCATCAGCTGGGAAGTGAAGGTGGCGGTGCTGTAGGAGTAGAAACCGATCGTGTAGCCGTCCGGCTTGGCTCGCGCCAGGTTGCCGAGTTGTAGCGTGCCGGATGCACCGGGTTGATTGAGCACCACCACCGTCTGTTTCAATTCCTGTCCCAGGAGATTGGCGAATTCCCGCGCAATCCCGTCGGTCGAGCCGCCGGCGCCATAGGGAACGCTCAAGGATACGGGCCGCTCGGGGTACGAAGCCGCCTGCGCATGGCTTGAAAGGAATCCCAAAGCGCACGACAGGACCTGCGCCGCTCGCGTGAAGTTCATGTCACACCTCTCGATGCCCCTGCGCTGGCGGCCTCATTGCTGCTGCTTGGGCAGGTTCAGGCTGCGCAGCAAGGGCAGCCAGCGGTCCGTTTCATCGCGCGTCAGCTTCGCCAGCTCCTCCGGCGTGCCGCCGCGCGGCTCCATGCCGATGGCGCGGGCCTTGGCGACGAACTCGGGGTCGGCGATCACTTTGTTGACGGCCTTGTTCAGCCGATCGATGGCGTCCTTCGGCGTGGCGGCGGGAACCGAGAACGCGTACCAGAGGGTGGCCTCGACGTCGTAGCCCAGCTCCTTGAAGGTCGGCGCTTCGGGGACCTGCGCCAGGCGGCGCTTGTCCATCACGCCCAGCACGCGCAGCTTGCCGCTGCGGACGTACGGCAGGGAGCCGGTGATGGAGGTGCCGTGGATGTCGATCTGGCCGCCGAGCAGGGCGGCGACGGCGGGCGAGTCGCCATTGAAGGGAATGTGGGTGGTGCTGATGCCGACCGTCTTCTCGAAGCTCAGGGGCGCGAGGTTGGTGAGGATGGCCGCGCCCGGCGAGCCGCGGTTGATCTTGCCCGGGTTGGCCTTGGCGTAGGCCACCATTTCCTTGATGTTCTTGTAGGGCAGGTCGGTCCGCCCGACGATGATCGCCGGCTGGTAGGCGATCTCGGTGACGGGCGCGAAGTCCTTGACGGGGTTGTAGGGCAGCTTGTCGTACAGCGCCGTGTTGCTGGCCAGGGTACCCAGCGAGGAAACGAGCACCGTGAGACCGTCGGGCTTGGAGCGGGCCACGTAGTCGGCCGCGATGATGCCGCTGGCGCCGGGCTTGTTTTCCACGATCACCTGCATGCCGGCCTTGGTGAGCTCCGCCGCCAGGATGCGGACGTACAGGTCGGTGCCGCCGCCGGCGGCAAAGGGCACGACGATCCGGGTGACCTGCTGCGCCTGGACCGAACCCAGCAACGCGACCAACCCGAGCACCATGCCGGCAAGGAATTTCCGATAACCCACGCTTTGTCTCCTGTGTTCGCGGGCTGCTGCCCACTGTGTCGGGCCAGTCTAGCGGCGGGTCCCGTGCGTGGACCGCCAAGGACTGCAAAGGTCCTTTGCAGGACGCGCTGCCAGCCGCGCCCGCGTGTCGCCACACTTCAGCCCAATATGGACCTGGACATCCGCAGGGTCGGCGTGACGAAGGACCTGCTGGGCGAAAGCCCCTGCTGGGACTCGCGCTCGGGCGCCGTCTGCTGGATCGATTCCCTGGCAGGGACGCTGCACCGGCACTGGCCCGCGAGCGGCGTGTCGGAGACGCACGACCTGCCGGCGCCGGTCGGCTCCATCGCACTGTGCGAGAGCGGCGCCGTGGTCGCCGCGCTGAAGAACAGCTTTGGCCGCTACGACTTCGGCAGCCGCCAGCTCGAGATCCTGGCCCGGCTCGACGTGGACCATCCCGGCGTGCGCCTGAACGACGGCAAGTGCGACCCCTGGGGCAACTTCCTCGCCGGCACCATGCACATTCACCGGCAGCCGGGGGACGCCCTGCTCGGCGGACTCTACCGGTTGCGGCCGGACCGGACGGTGGAAAAGCTCGCTGGCGACATCGCGTTCACCAATGGTCCGTGCTTCAGCCTCGATGGCCGGACGCTATATGTGGCCGACAGCGTGGCGCGCACGATCTGGGCGTACAACTATGCGCCTGACGGGCCGCTGGCCGGGAAGCGCGTGTTCGCGCAGACCGAGACCTTCGCATCAGGGCCGGATGGCGCGACGGTCGACGCCGAGGGATTCCTGTGGTCGGTGCTGGTGCGGATCGCCAAGCTCGCCCGCTTCGCGCCGGACGGCAGCCTGGACCGGCTGGTCGACCTGCCGGCGACGTATCCGACCAGCTTGTGCTTCGGGGGTGAGCGGCTGGAAACGGCGTATGTCACGTCGATCTCGAAGAGCACCCAGCTCGCGGGGAAACGGGCGGAGGATGGGGGCTTGTTTGCGGTGAACGGCTTGCCCGCGCCCGGGGTAACCCCGCACCGTTACATGGACGCGTGATCGGCGCGGCCTACGCCTTGTCCTTCTCGTGCAGCTCCTCGGCGATGAAATCCACGAACGCTCGCACCTTCAATGGCAGCGTCCGGCTCTGCCGGAACACCGCATAGATCCCGTTCGAAAACGCCCGCACCGCGAACCGGTACTCGGGTAGCAAGCGCACCAGGGAACCGTCCTGGATGTCCGCGCGCACCGTCGGCTCCGACAGCAGCGCAATTCCCATCCCGCCGATCGCCGCCAGCCGCAGCAGCTCGCCGTTGTTCGCGCACAGCGCGCCCTGGATCGCCAGCACCTGCTGGTTTCCGCCCTCGTCGATGTACTTCCAGCTGGTGGCCTCTTGCTCGCGGCGGTAGGTCAGGCAGCGCACCTCCAGCAGGTCGCGCGGATGCTTGATGCGCTTGTGTGCCTTCATGAAGGCGGGGCTGGCGACCAGCACCTCGTCGCTGCTCAGCAGGCGCTTGATGACGAAGCTGGAATCGTTGGATTCGCCGGTGCGGATGTCGATGTCGAAGTCCTGCTCCACCAGGTTGACCGGGTGTTCCGACAGCTCCAGTTCCAGCTGGATGTCCGGATGCCGCTGGGCGAAGCGCGGCAGCAGGGGCGCGATCACCCGCAGCCCCAGCTGGGTGCGCGAGTGGATGCGCAACCGCCCCTCGGGCAGCAGCTTGGCGCTGCGCGCGGCCTCTTCCGCCGCTGCCATGGCCTCCAGCACCACCTCCGCCTGCCCCAGGAAGGCTTGGCCCGCCTCGGTGACCTTCAGGTTGCGGCTGGTGCGATCGACCAGTTGCACCCCCAGCTCATCCTCCAGCGCGCTGATCCGTCGCGAGATGGTCGCCGGCGACAAGCTCAGGCTACGCCCGGCCGCCGACAGGCTGCCCTTGCGCAGGGTGGTGACGAAGATCCGCAGCGAGTCGAGCGCCTTCATTTCACAAAACGCAAAGAAGGTGTACGCGCCACGGCGCGCCGCGAGGGCACCGCGTTCCTATCATTCGCCGCACGCAACCAGGCAACCAAAGGAGCTCCCTCATGGATTTCGGAATCTTCATTCTGATGCAGCAGAGAAACAAGCATAAGACGTCGTACCAGATCCTGCGGGACGCGGTGGAACAGACGCGCGTGGCCGACGAGCTGGGCTTCGGCGGCGCCTGGTACGCCGAACACCACTTCAGCAACTACGGCATGTGCTCGTCGCCCCTGACGATGATCGCCCACTGCGCCGCGGTCACGAAGAAGATTCGCCTGGGCACCGGCATTGTCGTCGCTCCGCTCTACACCCCGGCGCGCCTGATCGCCGACGTGGCCATGGTGGACCAGCTGTCCGACGGCCGGCTGAACCTGGGCGTCGGCTCCGGCTACCAGCATTTCGAGTTCGAGCGTTTCGGCGTCTCGCTGGATTCGGCCAAGCAGCGCACGCTGGAAATGATCGACATGCTGGAGCTGGGCCTGCGCGAACCGAAGTTCGCCTACGACGGCCAGTTCTACAAGCAGCCAGAAAGCGCCATCAGCCAGCGCGCGGTGCAGCAGCCGATGCCGCCGCTGTGGGTGACCAGCGTGGACCCGACCTTCATCGCCCGCGCGGTGCGCGAAGACCACCACGTGTTCGTCTCCGGCGGCGACGGCGGGCTGGAGAAGATCCAGTCCACCCGCGCCCTGATCGACAAGGTGGCCCTGGGCGAAGGCAAGGACCCGGCCAAGGTGCAGGTCGGCCTGCTGCGCGCGGCCTATGCCAGCGAAAACAAGGCGGACGTGGATCGCTACCTCGATTGCGCCCGCTACCAGCGCCGCGTGGCGCTCAGCCTGAAGCGCCGCACGGCGACGATCGCCACCGACTATCAGGTCGCCGAGACCATGGTCGACGGCGAACCCACGCTCGACGAAATGCGTGCCCTGCTGCCCGTCGGCTCGGTCGACACGGTGATCGAGCGCGTGGTGAACGAAATCCGCACGATCAAGCCCGTGCACTACTGCTTCCAGACGCAGATGGGCGACTTCGACCACCCGACCATGCTCAAGCACCTGGAGCTGTGGGCCAAGGTGATCATCCCGGCCGTGCAGAAGGAGATCGCCAACGATCCTCCGCACGTGGCCAAGTCGGTCGCCGAAGTCGCGCACGCCTGAAGCGGGAGCAGCCATGGCCCAAGTCGCTGAAGGCATAGAACCCGCGCTGTTTCGCCAGTTGCTCGGCTGCTTCCCGACCGGGGTGGCCGTCATCACGACGCGCGGCGCCGACGGCCAGCCCGCGGGCCTCACCTGCAACTCCTTCAGCTCCGTCTCGCTGGAGCCGCCGCTGGTTCTCTTCAGCCTGCGCAAGGCCAGCAAGCTGCTGGACACCTTCAAGGACGTCAGCAGCTTCGCCATCAACATCCTGTCACAGCGGCAGGACGCGCTCTCGGGCCGCTTCGCCTCCAGCAAGATCGCCGATAAGTTCGAAGGCGTGGCCTGGCGCGCGGGCGTGCTCGACCTGCCGGTCATCGACGACTGCCTGGCCAGCTTCGAGTGCAGCGTCTACGCCTGCCATGAAGCCGGCGACCACTACGTCTTCATCGGCGAAGTGAAGCACATGAGTGGCGGCGGCACCGACCACGCGCTGGTGTTCTACAAGGGCGCCTACATGATGCTGGCGGAATCGCTGCGCAAGCTGGTCATCGAAGGCCGCCTGGGCGACGCCGACATCGACGAGGCCTACCGCACGCTCTACGGCACCCTGCTGCGGCTGGCCTGCGAACGCGCGACCGATGCCGATCTCGACAAGGTGGAGACCGCCGTGGCCGCCATCGAGCAGCACGCGGACACCGCCACTCTGGGCGAGCGCATCGAGTCGGCCAGCGGCTTCTTCTCCGCCATCGCGGCGGCGGGGCACAACGAGGCGCTGAACCTGATGGCGCAGACCATGACCACCGTGCTGCGCGAACGCCTGCAGCACAAGAACCCGGTGCGGCCGCGGCCCGACCTTTTCTCGCTGCGCCGCCAGATCGTGCAGTGCCTGCGCCGGCGGGACGCCGACGGCGCCGCGTCCACCCTGGACGAACTGATCACCAAGCTGCGCAAGGGCTGACGCCCGCCGCACCGAGATTCCGAGCTTTCGAGCTCCCGAGGAGACAAGATGGCAATCGATTACGACGCTTTTCGCAGCGAGCTGGAAGAGTTCGCCCGCAAGGCCTGCCCGCCGGAGATCCGCGCCGTGGTGGCGGCGGGCCAGAAGGTGACCAAGCGCGAGTACCAGCGCTGGCAGCAGATCCTGAACGACAAGGGCTGGGGCGCGCCGAGCTGGCCCAAGGAAGTGGGCGGCACCGGCTGGGACATCAAGCAGCGGCTCATCTTCGAAGAGGTGATGGCCGAGAACGACTGCCCGCCGCTGTACCATCACGGCCTGGGCCATATCGGCCCGGTGATCATCAAGTTCGGCACGCCCGAGCAGAAGGCGCGCTTCCTGCCGCGCATCCTGGACGGCGCCGACTGGTGGTGCCAGGGCTATTCCGAGCCGGGCTCGGGCTCCGACCTGGCGTCGCTGTCGACCAGCGCGCGCCTGGATGGCGATGAGTACGTCATCAACGGCCAGAAGATCTGGACTTCGCACGCGCACGAGGCCAGCATGATCTACATGCTGGTGCGCACGTCGAAGGAAGCGAAGAAGCAGGACGGCATCTCGCTGATCCTGGTGCCCATGGACAGCAAGGGCGTGACGGTGCGGCCGATCAAGACCATCGACGGCTGGCACCATCTGAACGAAGTGTTCTTCGACGAGGTGCGGGTGAGCGCGGCCAACCTGATCGGCGAAGTGGGCAAGGGCTGGACCTGCGCCAAGTTCCTGCTGGAGCGCGAGCGCCTGCCGCCGGCCAACGTGGCACGGCTGGAGCTGATGCGCCGCCAGGTCACGCGCGTGGTCGAAGAGGCCGCGCGAGCCGCCGCGGGCAAGCGCGACTTCGGCTCGCTGCGCTACAAGCTGCTGCTGTGCGAGGCCGACGTCAAGGGCGTGCGCGTGCTGATGGCCAACGCCACCGACGACCTGATCCACCAGCGGCCGCTGGGCGTGCAGCCCTCCGTCATCAAGATGCTGTGCGCCGACGTCGCGCAGCGCCTGACCACCATCGCGCTGGACGCCGTCGGCCCGGATGCGGCGCACCGCTTCCTCTCCATCGGCGAAGAGCACGGTGCGCCCGAGGCCACGTGGATCCAGAACTACATGTTCACCCGCGCGCGCACGATTGCCGGCGGCACGTCCGAAGTGCAACGCAACGTCGTCGCCAACGAACTGCTCGGAGCCTGACCATGTCTTTCACCCCCCTGTTCCCCGGCATGCTGCTCGACGCGGCCAGCCGCTTCGCGCGGGACCATGCCACCGCGCAGGACTTCGCCACCGATCCCATCCGCGAGATGGGCTGGGCCTGCACCATGGTCCCCGAAGAAGCCGGCGGCGTTGGCGGCACGCTGGCCGACCTCGCTTCCGTCGTCGAAGGCTTGGCCTCCCACGGCGTGCAGCTGCCGGTGGTCGAGAACTGCGCCATCGCGCCGCTGCTGCTGCAGGCGGCTCCCGCTGAAACCGCGGGCCGCTGGATCGAGGCCCTCTGCGAAGGCAGCGCGTCCATCGCGCCGCTGACCGCCTTGTCGGCTTCCGTCGACGAGCCTTCGGTGCAGGCCAGGCAGTTTGACATCGGCTACGAATTGAGCGGCGCCGTGCAAGGCGTCGACGTGACCTTGCCTGCCACGCACTACCTGGTGCCCGCGCTGCTGCAAGGCGGCGAGCCCGCGCTGTTCCTGCTGGATGCCGAGCGCCTGGCCCCGGCGGCGAGCTACCGCACGATGGAAGGCCGGCGCGGCGCCGACTTCAAGCTGGAGAAGCTCACCATTCCCGCCGGCGCCTGCATCGCGCGCGGCGCCGCCGTCCGCGAAGCGCTGGTTCGCGCGGACGACGCGGCCCTGCTGTTGACGGCGGCGGACACCGTGGCCGCGCTGGCCATGCTGGTGCAGCAGACCGTGACCCACCTGAAGGAACGCAAGCAGTTCGGCGTGGCGCTGGCCACCTTCCAGGTGCTGCGGCACCGCACCGCCGACATGTACGTGCGCTACCTCGCGGCCAAGGGCCTGCTGGTGCACGCCTTCAACCAATACGAAAGCGGCGCGGCCGGCCTCGGCCGTACCTTGCGCCTGATGAAGGTGGCGCTGGCGGAGAGCGCGCGCACCTGCGCCGAAGGCGCGATCCAGATGCACGGCGGCATGGGGGTCAGCGAAGAGGTGCTGGCGACCCGCCTGGCCCAGCGCCTGGTCGCCTCCGAATTCCGCTACGGCGACCGCCTCACGCACGGCACCCACCTGCTGGCGCCGCAGCCCCAGGCGGGCGCGGGCCATGAACCGCTGCCGCGCAGCGCAGCCACCGTTTCCAGGAGCACCGTATGAGCGTCATTCTCGAAGTTTCCGACTATGTGGCCGTGGTCCGGCTGGACCAGCCGCCGGTCAACGCGCTGTCGCGCGCGACCCGCATGCGCCTGATCGAAGTGTTCGACGAGATTTCAGAGCGCGACGACGTGCGCGTCGCCATCCTGACCGGCACCGGCAAGTACTTCTGCTCCGGCGCCGACCTGAAGGACAGGCCCAACTCCGAGAAGGCCGGCGACTTCCTGGCGCACAACCGCTGGACGCGCGAGACCGGCAACGCCATCAAGGAATGCGCCAAGCCGGTGATCGCGGCCGTGAACGGCCCGGCGCTGGGCGCGGGCTTCGGCCTGATGGCGGCCTGCGACATCTTCCTGGCCTCCGACGACGCCACCTTCGCCATGCCGGAGATCAACGTCGGCCTGGCCGGCGGCGTCTCGATGCTGCGCACGCTGTTCGGCCGTTCCTTCACGCGCCGCATGTTCTACACGGGCATGCGCGTGCCGGCGGCGGAGCTGTACCGCCGCGGCGTGCTCGACGAAGTGCTGCCCGCCGATCAACTGATGCCCGCGGCCATGGCGATCGCACAGGAGATCGCATCCAAGGCGCCGCTGGCAGTGGCCTACGCCAAGCAGGCCGCCAACATGATGGACCTGATGCCGCAGCGCGACGGCTACCGCATGGAGCAGAACATCACCATGACGCTCGCCAAGACCGAGGACGCCAAGGAAGCGCGCCAGGCCTTCCTGGAAAAGCGCAAGCCGGTCTACAAGGGTCGCTGAGCATGGAATCCGTGCAAGTCGGCCAGGGCCTCGATTCCCTGTTCCAGCCGCGTTCCATCGCGATTTTCGGCGCCTCCGACGACGTCACCAAGATCGGCGGCCGGCCGCTGCAGTTCCTGCTGAAGTTCGGCTACGCCGGCAGGATCTTCCCGGTCAACCGCAAGGCCGGCCTGGTGCAGGGGCAGCAGGCCTATGCCAACGTAGTCGCCTTGCCGGAGACGCCCGAACTGGCCGTGATCGCGGTGCCGCCCGAGGGCGTGCTGGAAGTGATCCAGGACTGCGCCGGCCGCGGTGTGCGCGCGGCGGTGATCCTCTCCGCCGGCTTCTCCGAGATGGGTGAAGCAGGCAGCCGGCTGCAGGCCGAGATCGGCGCCGTCGCCAGGTCCTCGGGCATGCGCGTGGTCGGGCCCAATTGCCTCGGCTCGATCGGCATCGCCGACAAGGCCATCGCGACCTTCTCGGTGGCGCTCGAGTCGGGCCTGCCCGAAGCCGGCAACGTCGGCATCGTCTCGCAAAGCGGCAACCTGGGCAGCTACACGATGCGCCTGGCCGCGGACCGCGGCATGGGCATCAGCCGCTTCCTGACCACCGGCAACGAGTGCGACGTCGACATCGCCGACGCCATCGCTTCCCTGGCGAAGGACCCCGCCACTTCCGTGATCCTGTGCTGCATGGAAACCTGTCGCGACGGCGCGAAGCTGGTGCAGGCCATGCAAATGGCGCGTGAAGCCGGCAAGCCGCTGGTCGTGCTGAAGGTCGGCGTGTCCGAAGCGGGCAGCGCCGCGGCCGCGTCGCACACCGGCGCGCTGGCCGGTTCGGACGCTGTCTTCGATGTGGTGCTGCGCAATGGCGGCGCCATCCGCGTGCCGAGCATCGAGCAATTGCTGGACGTCGGCCATGCCTTCGCGGTGGTCGGTGCGCAGCGCGCGCCCAAGGGCAATCGCGTCGCCGTGCTGACCGCTTCGGGCGGCTTCGGCGTGCTGCTGGCCGACGCGGCCACGGCGCAAGGCCTGGCCCTGCCCAATCTAGCCGCGCAGACCCAGGAGCGCGTGCTGTCGGTGGTGCCTTTCGCCTCGCCGGCGAATCCGGTCGACATGACGGCCCAGGTCTCCAGCCGCCCCGAGGTCCTGGTGCAGGTGTTGTCGGCGGTGGCGGCCGATCCCTCCTGCGACGCCCTCATCCTGCAATCGGCCAACGCCTTCAACCTGCCGCGGCTGCGCGACGTGTTCCTGGCGGCGCTGGAGCAGGTGCGGCGCGAGCATCCGTCGCGCCTGATCCTGCTGTGCTGCCGCGCGCCGCGCGACGTGGTGGCGCAGTTGAACCGCATGGGTTATCCGACGGTGGAAGGCATCGACGCGGCCTGCGCCACCTTGGCGGCCCTGGTCCGCCTCGGCACGCGCTCCCGGCATTCCCTTCTTCCCCCGCTGCGGGAGGGCCAGGGTGGGGGCACCCCCCTGCCCGAATCCGCTTTCGCCGACGAAGCCAGCGCCAAGGCCGCCCTGGCCGCCGCCGGCCTGCCGGTGCTGCGCGAAGTCACCGCCACCAGCCGCGACGCCGCCCTGGCCGCCGCGCGCGCCATCGGCTTCCCCCTGGTCCTCAAGATCGTCTCCCCCGACATCGCGCACAAGACCGAAGTCGGCGGCGTCTTCGTCGGCGTGCGCTCAGCGGAGCAGCTGCTCACCGAATACGACGCCCTGCTCGCCCGCGTCGCGCAGAAGGCGCCGCAGGCGCGCCTCACCGGCGTGCTGGTGGCGCAGATGGCGCAAGGCGGCACCGAGCTGATCCTCGGCACCAAAAAGGACCCGGTGTTCGGCACCGTCGTCATGGTGGGCCTGGGCGGCATCTTTGCCGAAATCATGCGCGACGTGGCGCTGCAGATCGCGCCGGTGACCGAGCAGCAGGCGACTGCGATGCTGAAATCGCTCAAGGCTTTTGCCTTGCTCGATGGCGCCCGCGGCCGACCGCGCGCCGACGTCGCTGCCGCGGCCCGCGCCGTCGCCAGCCTGTCGCGCTTTGCCGCGCTGCATGCCGATACCGTCGCCGAGATCGACATCAATCCGCTGGTGGTGCTGGACGAGGGCCGGGGCGCCTTCGCCCTCGACGCGCTGCTGGTGCGGGAAACGAAAGGAAAGCAATGAACGCGTCTCTCCAGGGCCGGGCGGCCTTCATCAGCGGCGCGGGCCACGGCATCGGCCGCGCCACCGCGCTGGAAATGGCGCGGCTCGGCGCGACGGTCGGCGTCAACGACCTCAAGCCCGAATTCGTGGAAGACACGGTTGCCGAGATTCGCAAGCTGGGCGGCCAGGCGATCGGCTTGCCGCAGGACGTTTCGAACCGCGAAGGCATGCGCGACGCCGTGCTGCGCTTCGCGCGCGAGGCCGGCCGCCTCGACATCCTCGTCAACAACGCGGCCTGGGTCCGCTACCAGCCCCTGGCGGAGATCACGCCGGAAGTGATGGACCGCATGGTGGAGATCGGCTTCAAGTCGGTGATCTGGGGCATCCAGGCCGCCGCGGAAGCGATGGACGCGGAACGCGGCGGCTCCATCATCAACGTGGCGTCGATCGCGGGCTTCAAGTCGCCGGCGCGCTCCGTGGTCTACAGCGGCATCAAGGCCGGCGTGATCGGCCTGACGCGCGCCGCCGCCGCCGACCTGGGCTCGCGCAACATCCGTGTCAACGCGGTGGCCCCGGGCGCGGTGCCGACCGAAGGCACCGCCAAGCACCGCAACGCTGAACTCGACGCCAAGCGTATCGCCCGTACGCCGCTGAGCCGCCTTGGCACGGTGGAGGACATCGCCGACGCGATCTGCTTCCTGGCCGGCGACGGCGCCCGCTTCATCAATGCGGAAGTGCTGCGCCTGGACGGCGGCGCCTCGGAGACTTCGCTGTGAGCGCCGTGGCGCCCAAGCGCCTGCAGAACGTCTTCGTGGTGGCCGAGCGCCCGGCGGAACTGCACGCCTTCTATACGGCCGCGCTCGGCCTGCAGCTCAAGTTCCACGACAAGGACCGCTGGTTCCAGTACGGCGTGGGCAACGGCAACGTCTCCATCGCATGCAAGGAAGAAGCGCTGCCCGCCACGTCCGGCATGGTGATGGTGTTCGAGGTGGAGGACTTCGCCGCGGCGCAGGAACGCATCGCCGTTGCCGGTGGCCAGGTGCTGGGCATCCGCGACATGGGCAGCCATGGCACCGTGCTTTCGCTGAAGGATCCGGAAGGCAACATCGTGCAGCTGTTCAAGCGCGCCGCCCCGCCCGCGCCATGAGCCCGGACGGCTCGCTGCAAGCCTTGCTGGACCGCGAGGCGATCCGCGAGTGCCTGTACCGTTACTGCCGCGGCATCGACCGCTGCGACGAGACGGCGCTGCGCTCGGCCTACTGGGACGACGCCACCGATTGCCACGGCGCCTGGAACGGCAGCGCGTCCGGTTTCATTGCCCGGGCCTTGCAGCGCCTGGGCCAGGGCGGCCGGCGCGTGCACCAGGTGACGAATGTCCTGATCGAACTGCACGGCGACCTGGCCGCGGTGGAGAGCAGCTTCTTCGCGCTCCAGGCCAGCGCCGAACAGCCGCAGCTGGAGACCTTCCTGTGCGGCCGCTACGTTGATCGCTTCGAGCGCCGCACCGGCGAATGGCGGGTGGCCGCCCGCACCGTGGTCTACGACTGGATCGAGGAACGGCAGCGACCCGAGCTGGCCCGTGACGATGCAGCCCTGTTCGGCCAGCGGCAGCCAACGGGTCGGGCCGCGCCGCAGGATGCCGTATACCGCCTGTTGCAGCAAGTGCGATGGATGCCGAAGGACCGAAGTCCGCCGGAATGACGTCGCCTGCCACCCTCGTGAAACACCGGCAGGCGACGCTAACCGGAGCGACCGCGCGTCAGTGCCTCAGACCGTGCGCGGCTTCGGGTTCAGCCGTGACTTGAAAAGCCGCCTCAACAGCGGAGCGATCACCCAGTGGCTGCGATCGCTTTTCTTCGAGCTGTTCTCGGACGCGTGAACTTCTGCCTGCGTAGCTTATTCCGGGCCGTCGACGATACGAACGCGTCGCAGCCGCCCGTGGTGTGCCAACTCCCGCACGAGCAGCAGATCCACGACGAAGGATGTCTGGTCCGCCGGAATCGCCGGTCCCCGTCCGGTCGCCATGTCAACCAGCCGGAGGAACATCGTCTCGATGCCCTCCGTGCTCCACTCCCGCTGGCCGACGGAAAGCACGGCAACCAGTCCGGATACCAGCCGGCCGGTGTCGTCCACCAACTCGAGTTCCTCGCCCTGAATCGCGCGTGCGTGTGGCATCAACCAGTCTTCGGCCAATTCAATGGCGGCTTCCAACCCGGCTTCGTTTGCGCGGCGTGGGGCCGGCAGCAGTGCCTCGGCTCCTCCGGGGAGCACCGCCAATTCGACCCACGCTCCGCCACGCGCCTGCGCCAGTCCGTAACTCGATGCACCGATCACCAGGCGGGTTGCCATGATCGGCTTTAGACGCTCAAGACCACGCGACCCTGCGGGCCTGCTGCGGCGTATTCGTGCGCGGTGACGATGTCCTCCAGGGCGAGCGTCCTGTCGATTCGCAGGCCGGCCCATCCCTCGCTCATCATGTCATTCGCCGCGGCTGCGGCCGCGAGCTTGTCCTCTATCGGGAAATCGTCGCTCCCCTGCAGCAGGATGCGAGCGTTCTTGAACAGCAGTTCCCAGAAAGGAATCGAAGGCCGGGCGTCATCGGTTGCGTAGGCCGCAATCGATCCTCCTCGCGCCAGCACCTGCAGGTCGATGTCGATGTTCGCACCGAATGCAACCTCCACGACGTGCTCGACGCCTGCCGGCACAACCTGCAGCACCGCGGCGACGACCTCCGCCGGGGAGGAGCCCTCCGTACGCACGACGTGATGGGCCCCAGCGTTGCGTGCCGCTTCCGCCGCCGCGGGCGAGCGGACGGCTGCAATCACACGAGCGCCTGCCCGGCGCGCAAATCCGGCCGCGAACGAACCCACGCCTCCGGCACCACCCTGAACAAGTACGTGCCGCCCGACGACGGGACCGCCTGCATGCACTGCGCAATACGCCGTGAGCGCGGGAATGCCGAGGCACGCCCCTGCTTCGAAGCTGACGTTATCCGGCAGCGCAACCGCCTGCCGCGCGGGCACGACAGTGAACTCCGCGGCAGTTCCGAATGCCCGGTAACTCTGGGCGCCAAAACACCAGACTCGCTGCCCGATGCGCTCACCCGGAACGCCGTCGCCGACCTGGTCGATCACACCGGCGCCATCGCTGTGCGGAATGACCCGCGGATAGGACATGCCGAACCCGAACGCGTTCTCGCGCTTCTTCAGGTCGCCGGGATTGATGCCCG
>JAQGMU010000591.1 GCA_028292195.1 Ramlibacter sp.
TGTTCGCGCAGGGGCAGTTCGCCGTCGAGGCCATCGACCTGCAGGTCCAGCAGGGCGAGTTCATCGCCATCTTCGGGACCTCGGGTTGCGGCAAGTCAACCTTCATGAAGCTGGCGACCGGGCTGCGCGGGCCTTCGCGCGGCCGCATCCTGATCGACCGCCAGCCGGTGACGGGGCCGCTGAAGATCTCGGGCATGGCGTTCCAGGCGCCGTCGCTGCTGCCCTGGCGCACGACGGTCGACAACGTGCTGCTGCCGCTGGAGATCGTCGAGCCCTACCGCAGCAACTTCAAGGCGAAGCGCAAGGAGTACGAAGCCCGCGCCCGCGCCCTGCTGCAGAAGGTGGGCCTGGGCGGCTACGAGGACCAGTACCCGTGGCAGCTGTCGGGCGGCATGCAGCAGCGCGCCAGCATCTGCCGGGCGCTGATCCACGAGCCGAAGATGCTGCTGCTGGACGAGCCGTTCGGCGCGCTCGACGCGTTCACGCGGGAAGAGCTCTGGTGCATCCTGCGCGACCTCTGGACCGAGCAGCGCTTCAACGTCATCCTGGTCACGCACGACCTGCGCGAGTCGGTGTTCCTGGCCGACACGGTGTACGTCATGAGCAAGAGCCCGGGCCGCTTCGTGGTGAAGAAGCAGATCGAGCTGCCGCGCCCGCGCGAACTGGAGGTCACCTACAGCAAGGAGTTCACGGACATCGTCCTTGAACTGCGCGGGCACATCGGTGCGATCCGCAAGACCGGGGTGGCGGTGCCGCAATGAAAATCGGCAACAGGCATTTCGAGCGCTGGGCGCCGGTGCTGCTGGCCGCGGCCATCATCCTGGTGTGGCAGGTGGTCGTCACCGCCGCCGCCATCCCCGAGTTCCTGTTCCCGAGCCCGTGGCAGATCGCGCAGCAGTTCGCCGAGTTCAAGGGCCCGCTGCTGGCGGCGGCCTGGAGCACCTTCTGGGTGACGATGGTCGGCTTCGGCATCGCCATCGTGGTGGGCGTGCTGCTCGGGTTCCTGGTCGGCTCCTCGCGCACCGCCTATGCGGCGGTCTATCCGCTGATGGTCGGCTTCAACGCGGTGCCCAAGGCGGCGATCGTGCCCATCCTGGTGGTGTGGTTCGGCATCGGGCTCGGCCCGGGCATCATCACCGCGTTCCTGATCTCCTTCTTCCCGATCACGGTCAACATCGCCACCGGGCTGGCGACGCTGGAGCCGGAGCTGGAGGACGTGCTGCGGGTCCTGGGCGCCAAGCGCTGGGACGTGCTGGTGAAGGTGGGCCTGCCGCGCTCGCTGCCCTACTTCTACGGCTCGCTGAAGATCGCCATCACGCTGGCCTTCGTCGGCACCGTGCTGGCGGAGATGACGGCCGGCGACACCGGCATCGGCAACCTGATCCAGTCGGCCGGCAGCCAGCAGCGCATGCCGCTCGCGTTTGCCGGCCTGGTGACGATCAGCGTGATGGCGATGGCGATGTACGAGCTTTTCAGCTTCATCGAAAAGCACACCACCGCCTGGGCGCATCGCGGCTCGCAGGACCACTAGATGGCGTGGAATGCCAGCCTGCGGCTGGACTACGCGCACGAGGGCGGCCGCAGTGTCGCCCGCTTCCTGCACGAAGGCCCGTTGCGCATCCTGCAAAGCCTGTACCCCGAAGGCGGCGGCGTCTGCCACAACGTGCTGGTGCACCCGCCCGGCGGGCTGGTCGGCGGCGACACGCTGGACGTGCGCGTCACGGCGGCGGCCGGCAGCCACGGGCTGGTGACCACGCCCGGCGCCTCGCGCTTCTACCGCAGCGAGGGGCCCGAGGCCCTGCAGGACGTGCGGGTCCACCTGCAGCCCGGCGCGCGGCTCGAATGGCTGCCGCTGGAAGCGCTGTACTACAGCGGCTGCGCCGCCCACAACCGGCTGCGGCTGCGCCTGGAGCCCGGCGCCGAATTGCTCGGATGGGACCTGGCGGCCTTCGGGTTGCCGCAGGCGCAGTTGCCGTTCGAGCGCGGCAGCGTCTTGCAGCACCTGGAGCTGGAAGGCGCGTGGCTGGAGCGCGGGCGCATTGCCGCGACAGACCGCCGCCTGCTCGACGGACCGCTGGGCCTGGCCGGCCACCGCTGCCTGGCCACCCTGTTCTTCGCGGCCGGCAGCGAGCTGCCGCGCCAGCGGCGCGACGCATTGCTGGACAGCGCCCGGGCGATCCTCGAGGCCCATCCGCTGGTAGCCACGGCCGGCGCCACGGCTCCGGGGCCGCGGGTGGTGGCCGTGCGGGTGCTGGCACCCCTGGTGGAACCCGCGCTGCAACTGCTCAAGGCGGTGCGGCGCGCCTGGCGGCCACTGCTGTGGAACCTGCCCGGAATCGACCCCCGCGGCTGGGCGATCTGAGGTTTTCAAACCCACCTGCAAGGCCGCGTCCTACCCGACCATGGGTCACATGCGTGGTGCTTAGCAGCTTCTCTCCGGCAGGCGCAGGCCGCCGCGGGCCAGACACTCTCCTCATTGAATCGAAGCAATGCAAGGAGTCCCCCGATGAAAAACCAGGCCACCCGCTCACGCAAGAGCCTCATTTCCTTCGGCGTGGCAGCCCTCCTGGCCGTCGGCGCCGCCACCGCCCAGGTCGCAGTCAGCGGCACCACGGGCATCGACGCCACTGGCAGCTACCAGAGCGAAGTCAACGCCTGCATGAGCGGCCTGACCCAGCAGGACCGCGACACCTGCCTGAAGGAAGCCCGCAACGCCAAGGCCGACAAGCGCCGTGGCGTGCTGGACACCCAGGGCAGCCTCGACGCCAACGCCATGGCCCGCTGCAACGTCTTCACCAGCGGTGAAGACAAGGCGGCCTGCCAGGCCCGCACCCTGGGCATGGGCAATGCCGAGGGCAGCGTCGCCGGCGGCGGCTTGATCAAGGAAGTGGAAACCGTGGTGCTGCCGGCCGGGCAGAGCTCGGTGACCATCGAGCCCAAGACCTCCGACCCGGTGGTCCTGGTCCCCGCCCGCTAAGGAACTTCAGCCCGGCGCCGCAACGCGGCCGGGCCGCAGTCCTACAAATCGACCCGCCGCAAGGTTTAGCCTTGGGCGGGTCTTTCTTCGTGGAGGCAGGAATGAACGAGAACGAGCGCAAGGCCGAACACGGTCCGCAGAGCGAAGTGACCTGGGACGGCGGCAAGGGCCGGCAGCCCTATGCGAACCAGGGCGAGGAAGAGCATTCCTCCGGCGGCGCAGCTGAAGAGGAAGGCGGCAACCGCGGCGATGCGTCCGGCCGCAACCTCGAACAGCTGGAGCAGGTCAAGGAGTTGCCGGAAGTGCCCCGGCGCTGAGCACCGGAGCCAGGATCAGATCGCCACCAGCTGGCGCACGCCGTCCGCTTCCATGTCCTTGCCGCGGCCGCGCGCGATGACCTCGCCGCGCTCCATCACCAGGTAGTCGTCGGCCAGTTCCTGGGCGAAGTCGTAGTACTGCTCCACCAGCAGGATCGCCATGTCGCCGCGGTCGGCCAGCATGCGGATCACGCGGCCGATGTCCTTGATGATGCTGGGCTGGATGCCCTCGGTGGGTTCGTCCAGCACCAGCAGCTTGGGCTTGGCCGCCAGCGCCCGCGCGATCGCCAGCTGCTGCTGCTGTCCGCCCGACAGGTCGCCGCCGCGCCGGTGCAGCATCTGCTTGAGCACCGGGAACAGCTCGAACAGTTCCGGCGGAATCGGGGTGCTGCCCGGCTGGGTGGCCAGGCCCATGCGCAGGTTTTCCTCCACGCTGAGCCGGGCGAAGATCTCGCGGCCCTGCGGCACGAAGCCGATGCCGGCACGCGCCCGCTGGTAAGGCGTGGCGTTGGTGATCGCCTTGCCGTCGAACTCGATGGTCCCCGTCTTCACGGCCACCAGGCCCATCAGCGACTTCAGCAGCGTGGTCTTGCCGACGCCGTTGCGGCCCAGGATCACCGTGACCTGGCCGGTGCGCGCTTCCAGGCTGACGTCGCGCAGGATGTGCGAGCCGCCGTAATACTGGTTGATGTTCTTGATGGAGAGCATTCAGCGTCCCAGGTAGACCTCGATCACCCGCTCGTCGTTCTGCACCTGTTCCAGCGTGCCTTCCGCCAGCACCGAGCCTTCGTGCAGCACCGTCACCTTCTCGGAGATGGTCTTGATGAAGCTCATGTCGTGCTCCACCACCATCAGCGAGTGCTGGCCCTTCAAGGTCAGGAACAATTCCGCCGTGCGCGCCGTCTCTTCGTCGGTCATGCCGGCTACCGGCTCGTCCAGCAGCAGCAGCTTCGGGTCCTGCATCAGCAGCATGCCGATTTCCAGCCATTGCTTCTGGCCGTGGCTCAGCGTGCCGGCCGGCCGGTTGACGCTGTCGGCCAGGTGGATGGTGTGCAGCACCTCGGCCAGCCGGTCGCTTTCGGCCGAATCGGGCTGGAAGAACATCGAGGCGCGCACGCCCTTGTCGGTCTTCAGCGCCAGCTCCAGGTTCTCGTAGACCGTGAGCTGCTCGAACACGGTCGGCTTCTGGAACTTGCGGCCTATGCCCAGCTGGGCGATTTCGGCTTCCTTGTAGCGCAGCAGGTTGATGGTGCTGCCGAAGAAGACGGTGCCTTCGTCCGGCCGCGTCTTGCCGGTGATGATGTCCATCATCGTCGTCTTGCCGGCGCCGTTGGGGCCGATGATGCAGCGCAGCTCGCCCGGCGCGATGTCCAGCGACAGCTTGTTGATCGCCTTGAAGCCGTCGAAGCTGACGCTGACGTCCTCCAGGTACAGGATGCGGCCGTGCGCGGTGTCCACCTCACCGGGCAGCACCGGCCGGCCGAAGCCGGCGGCGCGGCCGCCCGAGGCGGTCTTGCCGTGCGCGGCGAGCTTGCCGTAGGCCGTGGCCCGGCGCGCGCCCTCTTCCATCAGGTCGGGAGTCATGCGCCCCTCCTCCCCATTTTTCTCCACAGCTTCACCGCCAGGCCGGCCACGCCATCGGGCAGGAACAGCGTGACGGCGATGAACAGCGCACCCAGGAAATACAGCCAGAACTCCGGCGCGACCACGGTCAGCCAGCTCTTGGCGCCGTTGACGATGAAGGCGCCGAGGATGGGGCCGACCAGCGTCGCGCGGCCGCCGACCGCGGCCCAGATGGCGATCTCGATCGAGTTGGCCGG
>JAQGMU010000616.1 GCA_028292195.1 Ramlibacter sp.
GCTGGTGGACTCCTACGGCCAGACCACGTCGCTCGGACTGCCGCAATGGCTCTACGTCTACCCGGTGGTGGTCGGCAGCCTCTTCATGACCTTGTTCGGCATTGCCAACGCAGTGAACGCACCGCCGCGGCGCGTGATCCTGACGCTGGTCGTGTCACTGGCCATCCTGGTCGCGATCTTCGGCTGGAACGCCGTGATGCCCGCGCACGGCATCCGGCCCGGCCTGCTGCTGCTGGCCGGCTTCCTGTTCGCCCTGGTGGCGGGGGTGCCGATCGGCTTCGTGCTGGCCTTCTCCTCGCTGCTGTACTTCCTGGCCGACCCCTCGCTGCCCATCCTGGTGTACTCGCAGCAGGTGATGGCGGGCAGCGACCACTTCGTGTTGCTGGCGATCCCGTTCTTCGTGCTGGCCGGGCTGCTGATGGAATCCAACGGCATGTCGTCGCGGCTGATCGAGTTGCTGCTGCGGGTGTTCGGCCGCGTGCGTGGCGGCATGGGGCTGATCACCATCACCGCCACGGCGTTCTTCTCGGGGGTGTCGGGCTCCAAGCTGGCCGACATCGCGGCGGTGGGCGGCATCGTGATGCCGGCCGTGCGGCGGACCAGGCAGGACCCGAACGAGGCCGCCGGCCTGCTGGCGGCGACGGCCGTCATGGCCGAGACCATTCCGCCCTGCATCAACATGATCATCATGGGCTTCGTGGCGAACATCTCGATCGCCGGCCTGTTCATGGCGGGCCTGCTGCCGGCGGCGGTGATGGCGGCGGCGCTGGCCGTGCTGGCGGTGATCGTCGGCCGCAAGATCGACCCGGACGAGGCCTTCCCGTACCGCCGGCCGCTGCTGCGGCTGCTGGGCGGGGCGCTGGTGGCCCTGGTGATGGTGGCCATGATCGGCAAGGGCGTGACCTCCGGCGTCGCCACTTCCACCGAGGTCTCCGCGTTCGCGGTGATCTATGCGCTGGTCGTCGGCAGCGCGGCGTTCCGCGAGCTCAGCCTCGCGGCGATCGCCAGATTGTTCGTGCGCTCGGCTTCGATGGCCGGCGGCATCCTGTTCATCGTGGCCGCGGCCTCGAGCCTGTCGTTCGCCCTGACGATCGAACAGATTCCGCAGATGGTGTCCGCCTCGATGGTCGCCTTCGCGCAAACGTGGGGCAGCACCATGTTCATCCTGCTGTCGGTGCTGATGATGATCGTCTTCGGCGCCATCCTGGAAGGGGCGCCGGCGCTGATCATCTTCGGCCCCTTGCTGACGCCGATCGCGCAGCAACTGGGCATCAACCCGCTGCACTTCGGCACGGTGATGGTGATCGCAATGGGCCTGGGCCTGTTTGCGCCGCCGATCGGCCTGGGCCTGTTCGCCACTTGCGCGCTGACCGGCACCACGGTGAAGGACGTGGCACGGCCCATGCTGAAGTACCTGGCCGTGCTGCTGGCAACGCTGATCGTGCTGGTGCTGGTCCCGCAGTTCTCGCTCTGGCTGCCGACCCGCATGGGCCTGTAGCGAGCCAAGGAAGCACTTCGATGAGCACCACCATCCAGGACGTCGCCAGGAAAGCCGGCGTGTCGGTCAGCACCGTGTCGAACGTGCTGAACGGCCGCGCGGACCGCATGCGGGCCGAAACGCTGGCGCGCGTGGAAGCCGCCATCGCCGCGCTCAACTTCCGCCCGAGCAAGCTGGCGCAACAGCTGAAAACCGGGCAGACCCCGCTGCTGGGCCTGCTGGTGCCTTCCATGACCAACCCCATGTACGGCTACATGGCGCGCGAGATCGAGAGCTATGCCCAGGAGCATTTCGGCTTTCGCCTGCTGATCGGCAGCACCTACCGCGACCGCGCCAAGGAAAGCGCCTTCTTCGAGGACCTGCTGGCCCACGGCGTGCGGCGGGTCATCGTGATTTCCTCGCTGGCCGACGAGCGCCACTTCGAGTCCGCGGTGGAGCAGGGCATGGTGGTGGTGAGCTACGACCGCGGCGCCACGCCCGGCAAGCGCTCGCGGGTCGGCCACGTGATGCCCGACAACTTCGAGGCGGCCCGGCTGGCCACCCGCCACCTGGTTGCCCATGGCCACACGCGGCTCGCCTTCGCCACCGTGGCCGGCATGACCATGAGCCGCAGCGCCAAGATCGACGGCTTCCATGCCGCAGCCGAGGAAGCCGGCCTGCGCGCCACGGCCGAAGTGCTGGACGGCGGCTCGCTGGACGAATACGGCGACGCCGTCATCGCCGAAGTCGGCCGCGCCACCGCGCACCGCATCGCGACGATGGCGCCGCGGCCCACCGGCATCGTGGCGCTGAACGACCTGATGGCCATAGGCCTGATGGCGGGCCTGCGCGAAGCCGGGCTCGAGGTCCCGCGCGACGTTTCGGTCGTCGGCATCGACGGCCTCTACCTGGCCGGCCTGTGCAACCCGGGCCTGACCACGGTGCAATTGCCGGTGCGCGAGATGGCGCGAGCCATGGTGGAGCGCGCCATGCAGGGCGAGCATTCACCGCCGGCGGACGAGTCCGACCAGGTGTTCGCGCCGGCGCGGCTGGTGGAACGCGAATCGGTGGCCGCGCCGCCCGAACGGCAGCGCCCGCCCGCCGCCCACCCCTTGCGCGAGGAAAAGACGTCCCCATGACCACGGTGTTCGTGACCCATCCCAGCCATCGACTGGACCAGTATTTCGGCGCCCGCGCGCTGGCGGCCTTGCGTGGCATCGCCGAGGTGCGGCTCAATCCGGAGGCGCGCGAGCTGGCGACCGGCGAGCTGGTTGCGGCGGCCGCGGACTGCGACGCCATGATCGCCTACCGGCAGACGCCGGCGCCGCGCGAACTGTTCGAGGGCCTGCCGCGGCTGGCCGCCTTCCTGCGCTGCGCCGTCGACATCCGCACCATCGACGTGGCGGCGGCCAGCCGGCAGGGCGTGCTGGTCACCCAGGCTTCGCCCGGCTACGTGGCGGCCGTGTCCGAATGGATCGTCGGCGCGATGGTGGACCTGGCGCGCGGCTTCAGCCGCTACGCGGCCGACTACCACCGCCAGGGCACGGCCGTGCCCGCGATGGGCCGCCAGCTGCGCGGCGCCACACTGGGCGTCATCGGCTACGGCCAGATCGGCGCCGACCTGGCGGGCCTGGCGCTCGCGCTGGGCATGCAGGTGCTGGTCGCGGACCCGCAGCCGGTAGCAGCGCGCCCCGGCCTGCGCCAGGTTTCGCTGGCCGCGCTGCTGGCGGGCTCGGACTTCGTCGCCTGCCTGGCGCCGGCCAATGCCGGGACCGAGAACCTGATGGATGCCGCCGCCTTTGCCGCCATGCCGCGCGGCAGCTTCTTCATCAATGCTTCGCGCGGCGAGCTGGTCGACGAGGCGGCGTTGCTGGCTGCCCTGGAGCGCGGGCACCTGGGTGGCTGTGCGCTCGATGTCGGCCGGGCGCCGGACCAGATGCCGTCGCCGGCGCTGGCGCGCCATCCGCTGGTGCTGGCCACGCCGCACATCGGCGGCCTGACGGTGCCGGCGATCGAGCACCAGGCGCTGGAGACGGTGGAACAGCTCGGCGAGCTGCTGCGCGGCGGCATTCCGCGCGGCGCCGTCAATGCCGGGGACGCGCGGCGGCTCGCGCGCTGGCACGCCGGCAGCGCCGCATGAACGGCGCCGTGCTGCCGTGGGGCGAGGCCTGCGACTGCCACGTCCACGTCTACGAGCCCGACTACCCGCTGGCGCCCAGCGCCACCTTCGTGCCGCCGCCGGCGCCGGCCAGCGCCTACCGCGCGGTGCAACAGGCCCTGGGCAGCGGCCGGGTCATCGTGGTGCAGCCCACCGGCTACGGCTTCGACAACCGCTGCACGCTGGCGGCCATCGCGCAGTTGGGGACGGGAGCCCGCGGCGTGGCGGTGGTGCCGCCTGGCACGCCTCCCGCGGAGCTGCAGCGGCTGCACGCGGGCGGCATCCGCGGCGTGCGCTACATGATGCTGGCCGGTGGGCTGCTGCCCTGGGACAGCCTGGCGGCGATGGCGCAGGCGATCGCGCCGCTGGGATGGAACATCAACCTGCAGCTCGATGGCCGCACGCTGCCGCAGCACGAGGAGGCGCTGCTGCGCCTGCCGTGCCCGCTGGTCGTCGACCACATCGCCAAGTTCCTGGGGCCGGTCACGTTGGAGGACGAGGCCTTCGCCAGCCTCTGCCGGCTGCTGGACACGGGGCGCTGCTGGATCAAGCTGTCGGCCCCCTACGAGAGCTCGCGCAGCGGCCCGCCGGCCTACGCGGATGTCGCGCCGCTGGTGCGCGCGCTGGCGCAGCGTTATCCCGAGCGTTGCCTCTGGGCCAGCAACTGGCCGCATCCCAACGTGCGGCCGGCGCCGTCGAACGAGGCGTTGCTGGCCTGGGCGCTCGGGCTCTTCGGCGACGCCGACACGCAGCGCCGCATCCTGGTGGACAACCCGGCCACCCTGTACGGCTTCCGGGCCGGCGCCGTGCGCCCAGTCGGGTAGGACCCGATGGCGGCGGCGGGCGCCACGGCTACGCTGCGCGCAACACTGGAGATGAGCAATGCAGTTCAAGCACACCCTGATCGCGCTGCTGGGCCTGGCCGCGGCGGCGTTGGCCCAGGCGCAAGCCAGCTGGCCCACGCGCCCGATCACGCTGGTGGTTCCGTTCGCCGCCGGCGGTCCCACCGACGTCGTGGCCCGCACCCTGGGCGCGTCGATGATGAAGACACTGGGACAGACGGTGGTGATCGAAAACAAGCTCGGCGCCGGCGGCACCGTGGCGGCCAACTACGTGGCCAAGGCCCAGCCGGACGGCTATACCTTTTTCATCCACCACAACGGCATGGCGACCTCCACGGCGCTGTACCGCAAGCTGGCCTACGACCCGATGAAGGATTTCGAGTTCGTCAGCCAGGCGGTCGAAGTGCCGATGACCTTGCTGGCCCGCAAGGACTTCCCGGCCGGCAACCTGCAGGAGATGGTGGCCTACATCAGGGCCAACGAGCAGAAGATCAACCTCGCCAACGCCGGCCTGGGCGCCGTGTCGCAGCTGTGCGGAATGATGTTCCAGCGCGCCATCGGCGTGCAGCTGACCGAAGTCCCGTTCCAGGGCACGGCGCCGGCCATGAACGCGCTGCTGGGCGGCCAGGTCGACGTGCTGTGCGACCAGACCACGCAGACAGTGCCGCAGATCAAGGCCGGCAGCGTCAAGCTCTATGGCGTGACGACCAAGAGCCGCGTGAAGGTGCTGCCGAATGCGCCGACCCTGAACGAGCAGGGCCTGAAGGACTTCGAGGTCGTGGTCTGGCACGGCATCTATGCGCCCAGGGGAACCCCGAAACCCATCATCGACAGGATGAACGCCGCGGTGCGCACCGCGCTGAAGGACCCGGACGTGGTCAAGCGCATGGACGACCTCGGCGCGGAGATCGTGCCGGACGCCACCAACACGCCGGAGGCGCTGCAGGCGTGGCTGAAGTCCGAGATCGACAAGTGGGGGCCGGTGATCAGGGCCGGCGGCAAGTTCGCGGATTGAGCACGGCGGCAGCACCGCGCTTCCGCTAAAGCGGCAGTCCCACGTAGTTCTCCGCCAGGGCCGTCGAGGCCGCCCGCGAATTCACCAGGTAGTCCAGTTCCGCCTCCTGCACCCGCTGGCCGAAGCCTTCGGTGTCCGGGAAGCGGTGCATCAGGCTGGTCAGCCACCACGAGAAGCGCTCCGCCTTCCAGACCCGGCGCAGGCAGCGCTGGGAATAGGTGTCCAGGCCGGCGTCGCTCTTCTCGCGGTAGTGCTCGATCAGCGCGCCCGACAGGTACTTGACGTCGGTGGCCGCCAGGTTCAGCCCCTTGGCCCCGGTCGGCGGCACGATGTGGGCGGCATCGCCGGCCAGGAACAGGCGGCCGAACCGCATCGGCTCGGCGACGAAGCTGCGCAGCGGCGCGATGCTCTTCTCGATGCTGGGGCCGGTGACGACCCGCGCGGCGAGTTCCGGGTCGAGGCGGCGCCGCAGCTCGTCCCAGAAGCGCTGGTCGCTCCAGTCCGCCACCTTGTCGTCGACCGGGCACTGCACGTAGTAGCGGCTGCGCGTCATGCTGCGCATGGAGCACAGCGAGAAGCCGCGCTCGCTGTTGCCATAGACGATGGCATGCGGCGACACCGGCGGCACATCGACCAGCACGCCCAGCCAGCCGAAGGGGTAGACCTTCTCGAACTCCTGCACCGAGTCCTTCACGGTCTGGCGGCAGACGCCGTGGAAGCCGTCGCAGCCGGCGATGAAGTCGCACGCGATCTCGTGGCTGGCGCCGTCCTTCTGGTAGCGCACCGTGGGACGGGTGCCGTCGAAGTCGTGGATGGTGACGTTGGAAGCTTCATAGACCGTGGGCAGCCCCTGTTCGCGCCGGGCGTCCATCAGGTCGTGGGTCAGCTCGGTCTGGCCATAGGCCGTGACGACCTTGCCGCCGGTCAGTCCGTGCACGTCGATCGGGTGCCGCACGCCGCCGAACACCAGTTCGATGGTGTGGTGGACGATGCCCTCGCGCTCCACCCGCTGGCCGACGCCCGCTTCGCGCAGCAGGTCGACGGTGACCTGTTCCAGGATGCCGGCGCGGATCCGCCCCAGCACGTAGTCGCCGCTTTGCCGCTCCACGATGACGTTGTCGATTCCGGCCTTGTGCAGCAGCTGGCCGAGCAGCAGGCCGGAAGGGCCGGCGCCGATGATGGCGACCTGGGTACGCATGGTGTGTTGTCTCCTGGGCCCAAGCTTAGGGGCCTTGTCCGCGCGGGACCAGTGGCCGGAACCGCGCCGTGTGCGATCATTGCCCTTGCTGCGCGATGATCGCGCAACGAGCGGAATCCGGATGACGATCGCCAAGGCGGACTACATCGCCGGCATGGCCAAGGGCCTGGCCGTGCTGGAAAGCTTCGATACCGAGCGGCAGCGGTTGAACGCGACGCTGGCGGCGCAGCGCGCCGGCCTGACGCGGGCCGCCGCCCGCCGCCACCTGCTGACGCTGGCGCACCTGGGCTACCTGGAAACCGACGGCAGCTACTTCTGGCTGGCGCCCAAGGTGCTGCGCTTTTCCGGCAGCTACCTGGCGTCGGCGCGGCTGCCGCGGGTGATCCAGCCGACGCTGAACCGGCTTGCAGCCTTGACCGGCGAGTCGTTCTCGGCGGTGGTGCTCGATGGCGAGCAGGTGGTCATCATCGCCCGCAGCGGCTCGCGCAGCATGCTGGCTTATGGGCTGCACCTGGGCGCGCGGCTGCCGGCCCATGCGACATCGACCGGCCGCGTCCTCCTTGCAGCCAAGACGCGGACAGACTTCAATGCCTGGCTCAAGGGCCGCGAACTGCCGCGCCTGACCAGCCATACCACCGTCGACCCGCGCAAGTTCCGCGCGCTGATCGAGGCCGTGCGGGAGCAGGACTGGTGCGTGGCGAGCGAGGAGCATGAACTGGGCGTGCATGCGCTTGCAGTGCCCTTGCGCAACATGGAAGGCCGTACGGTCGCCGCGCTCAACGTCGTGGCTCCGCCCCAGCGCCTGGAGGCAAAACTAATGCAAAAGGACTTGCTTCCGCTGCTGTTGGAGGCTGCGCGGGAGCTCCGACCCCTGGTATGACGTATAAACATACAACGAGATATTCGTTGGGGTTTTATAAGGTGGTCCCCACAATCCTTCAATGAAGATCAAGCTGTTCCTCGCCGCCGCGGCCCTCGCCGCCAGCGGCCTCGCCTCCGCCCAGACCCAGACCCTGCTGAACGTTTCCTACGACGTCGCCCGCGAGTTCTACAAGGACGTCAACGCCGCCTTCGTGCCCTTCTACAAGAAGAGCACCGGCAAGGACGTCAAGATCGAGCAGTCGCACGCCGGCTCCAGCGCGCAGGCGCGGGCCGTGGCCGACGGCCTCGATGCCGACGTGGTGACCATGAACACCACCACCGACGTCGAATTCCTTGCCGACAAGGGCATCGTGGCGAAGGACTGGGCCAAGCGCTTCCCGGACAACGCCGCGCCGACCACGTCGACCATGCTGTTCCTCACCCGCAACGGCAACCCCAAGGGCATCAAGGACTGGGACGACCTGGTCAAGCCCGGCGTGCAGGTGGTGGTGGTGAACCCCAAGACCGGCGGCAACGGCCGCTACGCCTACCTGGCCGCCTGGGGCTACGTGAAGAAGAAGGGCGGCACCGACGCCCAGGCCGCCGACTTCGTCGCCAGGCTGTACAAAAACGTGCCGGTGCTGGCCCGCGGCGGCCGCGACGCCACCACGGCCTTCCTGCAGCGCAATACCGGCGACGTGCTGGTGACCTTCGAGTCGGAAGTCGTGTCGGTCAACAATGAATTCGGCGCCGACAAGGTCGACGTGGTGTATCCGTCGATCAGCATCGTGGCGGAGAACCCGGTGGCGGTGGTGGAGCGCACCGTGGCCAAGAAGGGCACGGCGGACCTGGCCAAGGCCTACCTGAACTTCCTGTACTCGGAAGAGGGCCAGGAGATCGCCGCCAGGCACAGCATCCGGCCGCGCAACGCCGCCGTGTTGAAGAAGTACGCCGGCACCTTCAAGCCCATCAAGCTGTTCACCGTGCAGGAACTGTACGGCTCGCTGTCGGAAGCGCAGAAGGTGCACTTCAGCGACGGCGGCCAGTTCGACAAGATCTACACCGTCAAGTAAGGACGCCATGAGCGGAGCCCTCGCGGCGCCGCTGCCGGGAGCGGCAGTGGCGCCTTCTTCACGCACCGGCAACCGGAAGGTGCTGCCCGGATTCAACCTGACCCTGGGCTATACGCTGGCCTGGCTGGGCCTGATCGTCCTGATCCCGCTGTCGGCGCTGGTGCTCAAGAGCCTCGACCTGAGCTGGGAGCAGTTCCGGGCCGCCGTCAGCTCGCCGCGGGTGGTGGCTTCGTACCGCCTGACCTTCGGCGCGTCCTTCATCGCCGCCCTGGTCAACGTCGTCTTCGGACTGCTGCTGGCCTGGGTGCTGGTGCGCT
>JAQGMU010000650.1 GCA_028292195.1 Ramlibacter sp.
TCGTGGCCGTTTTCCAGGATCACGCGGCAGCGCGAGTCCGGCAGCACTTCTGCCACCTTGCCGCGCATTTCGATCAGTTCTTCCTTGGACATTAGGGTCCTTTCATGGGAACCCGGCCAGGGAAGCCGCGAAGGGCGGCGGGAGCTTGCCACGTGGAAAGCGTGGCGCGGACGGGTTTGGGAGTGGGGCCGGCGTGCGGGCCGGGGCGTGCGGTGCTGGCGTGATTGGCCTCACGCGGAGGGCCAGGACTGCTTGGTAGAAGGCGCCGCTGGTTCAACAGCGCTCATGCATTGTACCGGTTTGTGCACCATCGCGCTGGCACGCCCTCCAATGGCCCGATCCGGATAGAGTGGCTCGGCATGGAACCAACAGACCTGCACGAAATTGCCGTGGCGGCCATGCGCACGCGCGGCTTGCTGCCGACCTTCGCGCCCCAGGCCCTGCAGGAAGCCGCCGCCGCCGGCCGCGCCGGCCCCGAGCGCGACGGCGCCATCCGCGACCTGCGCCACCTGCCCTGGTTCTCGATCGACAACGACGACACCCAGGACCTCGACCAGCTGAGCGTGGCCGAGCCGCTGCCGGCCGGCGCCGCCCGCCTGCTGGTGGCGGTCGCCGACGTCGATGCGATGGTCAGGCCCGGCGGCGCCGTCGACGGCCACGCACGCACCAACACCACGTCCGTCTACACCGCCGCCGGCGTGTTCCCGATGCTGCCGGAGATCCTGTCGACCGACCTCACCTCGCTGCACCAGGGCCGCGAGCGCCTGGCCGTGGTGGTCGACATGCAGGTCGAAGCGGATGGCACGGTGGCCGCCGCGACGATCTACCGCGCCGTCGTGCTCAATCGCGCCAAGCTCACCTACGACGGTGTCTCGGCCTGGCTGGACGGCAGCGCGCCCTTGCCGCCGCCGGCCGCCGCCGTCCCGGAACTCGAAGGGCAACTGCGCCTGCACGATGACGTGGCCGGCCGGCTGCGGCAATGGCGCTCCCGCCGCGGCGCCCTCAACCTGAACACCGTGGCCGCGCGGCCGGTGTTCGAGAACGACCGATTGGTGGACCTGCGGCCGGACGGGAAGAACCGGGCCAAGGACCTGATCGCCGACCTGATGGTCGCGGCCAACACCGCCACGGCGCGCTTCCTGGCGCAGCAGGGCTTTCCATCGCTGCGCCGCTCGCTGCAGGCGCCGCGACGCTGGGACCGCATCGTGGCGCTGGCGGCGGGCCACGGCGCCGCGCTGCCGGCCGCGCCGGATGCGGTGGCCCTGGACACCTTCCTGCGCGCGCGCCAGGCCGCCGACCCGGACGGCTATGCCGACCTGTCTCTCGCGGTGGTGAAGCTGCTGGGCGGCGGGGAATACGCGGCGTCGCCCGCCGGCGCGGCCGCCCCGCCCGGCCACTTCGGGCTGGCGGTGGCCGACTATGCGCACTCCACCGCGCCGAACCGGCGCTTCCCCGACCTGGTGACGCAGCGGCTGCTGAAAGCCGCCCTGGCCGGCGGGCTTCCGCCCTACGACGCCGCCACGCTGGCGGAGATCGCCCGTCACTGCACGCTGCAGGAGGACAACGCGAACAAGGTGGAGCGGCAGGTGTTGAAGGCCGCCGCCGCCTTCCTGCTGCATGGGCGCATCGGCGAGACCTGGAACGCCCTGGTCACGGGCGCCGCGGCCAAGGGCACGTTCGTGCGGATCTGCTCACCGCTGGTGGAAGGGCGCGTGGTGCGCGGCTTCGAAGGCTTGGATGTGGGCGACACCCTGGAAGTGCGGCTGGTGGCCGTGGATCCGGTGCAGGGGTACATCGACTTCGAACGCGTGTGAAGGCCGCCGGCCCTCACCCCCTCCCTCTCCCGCAAGAGGGAGAGGGAGTTTCGCCCTTGAATTGCTCCCTCTCCCGCTTGCGGGAGAGGGCTGGGGTGAGGGTCAGTCCGCCTTGATTCCCACCGAGCGAATGATCCGCGCATTGGCTTCCGACTCCGCCGCGATCTCGCGCGCGAATTCCTTGGAACTGCCGCCGGTGGGCACGTTGTCGGTGGCCAGCAGGCGGTTGCGCACTTCGGGGTGCTGCAGCGCGGTCACCACCTCACCATTGATCCGGTCCAGCAGCTTGCCCGGCAGCTTGCCCGGCGCGAACACGCCGAACTGGGAGGACACGTTGGCCTTGGGGTAGCCCAGCTCCGCCAGTGTCGGCACGTTGGGCAGCGAGTCGAGGCGCTTGGGCGCGCCGACCGCCAGCGGGCGCAGCTTGCCCGACTTGATGTACTCGGCGAGCGTGGGACCGGCGTTGATCGAAAGCAGTTCGAACTGGCCGCTGAGGGCATCGGTCAGCTGCTGGCCGCCGCCCTTGTACGGCACGTGCACCATCTGCACCCGGGACTGCGCTTGCAGCTGCTCCAGCATCAGGTGGCCCAGCGAGCCGTTGCCGGACGTGGCCCAGCGCACCGAGAGCGGTTTGTCCTTGGCCCCTCCCATCAGGTCACGGAAGTCGCGCGCGCCGCTGGCCTGCGTGGCCAGCAGCAGCACCGGCGAATACATCACGCTGGCCACCGGCGTGATGTCTGCGTCG
>JAQGMU010000652.1 GCA_028292195.1 Ramlibacter sp.
TTGGCGACCTCGCTAAACTGCTGTGGACCGTCCAACGGAGCTTGCCATGCCCGACCCGGTAGAGCCGCTGATCTTCGATCTCCTCGAATGGATCGGTCCGCAGTCGCGTCCCTACGCCGAAGTCCTCGACGCCTGGCGGACTTCGTGCCCCCGCCTGCCGGTCTGGGAAGAAGCCAACCGGCGCGGCTTCATCGCCCGCCTTCACGTCCCGGGGCAACCGGCACGGGTCGCGGTCAGCCCGAGCGGACTGGCGCAGCTCGAAGCGCGGCGCGCGCTGGCCGGCTGAACCGCCACCTCCATATGAGGTCTTGCCAAAGCGGTTGCGGTGGGCACAATCCACCGCCAAGGCGCCATGCCGCCTGGTCCGCAACCGGAGAACCGCAATGAAGGCGTTCGCCCGCAAGGTAGTCTCGGCCGTCGCTCCCGTGTTCGGGGTCTGCATCGGCATCGCCGTGCTGCAGGCGGCGGGCGTGCCGTTCCCTCCGGCGCTCGCCTGGGAAGCCTGGCCCCAGTGGGTGGTTTTCACCGGCGTGGTCTATGCCTTCATCTCGCTTTGCACCTACATCGCCGATCGCATCTGCGGTGGACAGGTCGGCCTCGAGCATGGGCCGCAAGCAATTGATCCTGGAGCTTCCGCCGGGCGGTGATGCAAACTGACGGCCGGTTGTCGATTCCGGCCACCGTCGTTCGTCGTTCACGCAGAGGGCCGTCCTCTGCTTTCGGAGCTGATCATGACCAATAACACCGTTCGCCTGCATCGCGTCCTGCGGGCTCCGCCGGAACGGATCTACCGCGCCTTCCTCGACGGCGACGCCATGTCCAAATGGCTGCCGCCCAACGGCTTCACTGCCAAGGTCCACCAGATGGACGCCAGGGTCGGCGGCAGCTGGCGCATGTCGTTCACCAGTTTCGCCAGCGGGCACAGCCACTCCTTCGGCGGCAAGTACCTGGAGCTGGTGCCTGGCGCCAAGCTGCGCTACACGAGCATCTTCGATGACCCGAACCTCCCAGGCGAGATGCAGACGACCGTGACGCTGACGCAGGTGTCCTGCGGCACCGAGATGAGCGTGGTGCAGGAGAACATTCCCGCCGTCATCCCCACCGAGCTTTGCTACCTGGGCTGGCAGCAGTCGCTGGTGCTGCTGGGTCAGCTGGTCGAAGCCGAGATCCAGGAATAGGGCGCAGCGGTGAACCACTGGCTAGGCGTCGTCTCCCGCTCCCATGTGCAGATCGGCGTGGCGGGCGGCTTCATCCAGCTGAATCACGGCCGCAAGGCACCATTGCAGAAGCTGCAGGCCGGCGACCGGGTGGTGATCTATTCGCCGCGCACCGACTATCCCGACGGCGCGCCGCTGCAGGCCTTTACCGCCCTCGGCACCGTCGTTTCCGGCGACATCTACCAGGTGGAAATGGCACCGGACTTCAAGCCCTACCGGGTCGACGTGAAGTTCGCCGCCTGCGATGAGGCGCCGATCCAGCCCCTGATCGAGCGGCTGTCGTTCATCAAGAACAAGACGCACTGGGGCGCTGCCTTCCGGTTCGGCCAGCTGAAGCTGCCGGCTGCCGATTTCGCGCTGATCGCGAAAGCCATGGCTTGTGCCGGCCTGGCGGACCCCCCCGCGCACTGAAGGATCGCAATGGAAAAGAGGCGGCTGCGCGCCGGTATGGCCATCTCGCCCGAGGAGTTCGAGGAGCTCTCGGACGAGCAGCTGGAACGGCTGGTGCCCAAGGCCTATCGTGACTACTATCCCGGCAAGGACGCCTGCACCGACGGCTACTTCTATCTTCACGATGGAACGGCCTGGAGCTTCTTCAAGGGCAGCCTGCTCGACGAATGACCACCGACCCAGGAGCATCCATGCCAGTCGACGTCCCCCTGACCTCCAGCCAGCTCGTGGTGCGGGCCTGCCTGTGCCTGGTGGCGGCCATCGCCATGTTCGGGGGCACCGTGCAGCTGATCCTGGGCCAGCCGGACACCTCGCCGCGCCTGGACAACGTCCACCGCTTCATGGCGGGCGTCTACCTCTCCACCGGCTTCATCTGCCTGTGGGCGGGCATCACGGTGCGCGAGCAGGGCTTCCTGGTCTACCTGCTGGCACTGGCCATCCTGCTGGCCGGACTGGGCCGCGTGCTGTCGATCGCGATGGTGGGCCTGCCGGAGCCCAAGGCGGTGTGGATAGGCTACATGACGCCGGAGCTGGTGCTGCCGTTCGTGATCGCCGGCGCGCACTACCTGGGGACGCACAAGGGATGACCGTGGGCTCTTCCGACCGCGAGTCCGTCCACTCGCGCCTCATCGATGCGGCGCCCGGGCGCGTGTTCCGCGCCTTCGCGGAGCCCGAGCGCCTGGCGCGCTGGTGGGGCCCCAACGGGTTCTCCAGCACCTTCGAGACCTTCGAGTTCCGCCCCGGCGGCGCCTGGCGCTTCGTCCTGCACGGCCCCGACGGCACGGACTACCCGAACGAGAACGTGTTCCGCGAAGTGTCAGCCGAGCGTGTGGTGGTGGAGCACCTGGCGGAAACCCATCACTTCGTGCTGACCGTCACCCTCACGCCGCAGCGCGGGCAGACGCTGGTGGGTTGGCGCCAGCTGTTCGACAGCGCGGAGCACAGGCAGAAGGTCGCGCCGGTGGTGTCGGTGGCAAACGAGCAGAACCTGGATCGCCTCGCGGCCGAAGTGCGCACCATTCCCTGAACGCCATGCCCGAGCCCACCGCTTTCCCCGCCGAGGGCGGCTGCGACTGCCGCGCCATCCGCTATCGCATGGAGACCGCGCCGCTGGTCGTGCACTGCTGCCACTGCCGCTGGTGCCAGCGTGAAACGGGCGCCTCGTTCGCGCTCAACGCCATGATCGAGTCTGACCGCGTCAGCAACCTCGGCGAGGCGCCGGAACTGGTGCCCACGCCCTCGGCAAGCGGGCGCGGCCAGCAGGTGGCGCGCTGCCCGCGCTGCCGCGTCGCGGTCTGGAGCCACTATGCGGGTTCCGGGCCGTTCACCAGGTTCGTCCGGGTCGGTACCCTCGACCAGCCGGACCTGCTGCCGCCGGACGTCCATATCTTCACCGCCAGCAAGCAGCCCTGGGTGGTGCTGCCCGCGGGCGCGCCGGCGTTCGAGGTGTTCTACCAGCGTGAGCAGGTCTGGCGCGCGGAGAGCCTGGCGCGCCGCGCGGCGCTGCTGCCGCAGATCCAGGCTTGGCAAGCGGCGCAGCAGCGCTAACATCGCCTCCGATGTACATCCTGATCGGACACAAGGGCTCGGGTTCGACGGCCGTCGAATGCGCGCTCGAGATCGCCGGCCAGTCCTGCCGGCGGGTCGACGCGCGTCGTGGGAAAGCGGCAGCGACATTCGCGCGGCACTGGCCATGATCAGCACCACCTGCCACTGCGGCGCCGTCACCATCGAAGTGGCGCGCGCGCCCGAAACGCTGACCAACTGCAACTGCTCGATCTGCCGGCGCTACGGCACGCTCTGGGCCTACTACCAGCGCAGCGAGGTGCAGGTGCGGGCGGCGCCGGGCGCCACCGCTTCCTATGTCTGGGGCGACCGGATGCTGCGCTTCGTGCGCTGCGCCACCTGCGGCTGCGTGACGCATTGGGAGCCGATTGCCGCGGACGGCGGCGAGCGCATGGGCGTGAATGCCCGCAACTTCGACCCCGCGCAGCTGGGCGCCGCGCGCATCCGCCGGCTGGACGGCGCCGTGACCGAGCAATACCTGGACTGAGCACTCGATGAAAACGGAGGCTGAACCCATGAACGACACCTCGTCTCCACCCGGCCTGCTGTGCGTAGACCACATCCACGTGTTCGTGGTCGACCGCGCCGCGGCCGAGCGCTGGTACCGCGACGTGATGGGTTTCGCCCGCGTGCCCGGGCTGGCGTTCTGGGCCGACGACGGCGGGCCGCTGACGGTGCGCAACTCCGGGGACACGGTGCACCTCGCCTTGTTCGAGCGGCCGCCGCAGCGCACCCGCTCCACCGTGGCACTGCGGGTCGACGCCGCCGGCTTCCTGGCCTGGCGCGCGCACCTGGAGCGCGTGCTGGCGCGCGCCATGAAGGCCGTGGACCACACCGCGTCGTGGTCCCTGTACTTCGAAGATCCGGACGGCAACCCCTACGAGATCACCACCTACGACTACGCGGTGGTGCAGGACCGGCTGCAAGGCACGGCCGCATGAGCGGCGCCGTCATCGAGATCCGCCGGCTGGCGCCGGCCACGCGGGACGACTTCCTGCAGTTCATGGAGGGCGCCGCCTTCGCCGACAACCCGAAGTGGCGTTCCTGCTATTGCCAGTTCCTCTACGTCGACCACGACCGCGTGGTGTGGGCGCAGCGCGGGGCCGAAGAAAACCGGGCCGCCGCATGCGAGCGCATTGCCTGCGGCAGCATGCAGGGCCTGCTGGCCTACCGGGACGGCGCCGTCGTCGGCTGGTGCAATGCGGCTCCGCGGGCCATGCTGGATGCCTTCGCCAACGAGCCCGACCCCGACGCGGACCGGCTCGGCCAGGTCACCTGTTTCGTCGTGGCGCGCGAGCACCGCCGCAGCGGCGTGGCCACGGCGTTGCTGGATGCGGCCTGTGGGCAACTGCGCGAGCAAGGGCTGGCCATCGCGGAAGCCACGCCGCGTCCCCAGGCGAAAACGGATGCCGACCAGCACTACGGGCCGCTGGCGCTGTACCTGGCTGCGGGCTTCGAGAAGCATCGCGAGGAGGCGGATGGGACGGTGGTCGTGCGGCGCAGGCTGGAGTGAGGGCGTGCCAGACCATATCGCCGACATGCCTGCAGGCGACGGCCCCTTCCCGGCCCTGATCTTCGCCCCTGGGCAGCGCTATCACATGCGTTTGCCGATTCCCGTGCAGGTCGCCAATCAAGTGGTCCCGCGCGGCATCGCGGTGTTCCGCTTCGACTGGTCGGCGCCCGGCGCCGAAGCAGACGACCTGCGCGCCATGCTGGCACTCGTGCGCAGCGATCCGCGTGTCGACCCGCGCAACATCTGGGTCGGCGGCAAGTCGGTCGGAACGATCCTGGCCTGGCAGCTGCTGGCCGCCGAACCGGCGCTGCGAGGTGCCGTGCTGCTCACGCCGATCTGCACGCCGCCCGAAGGCGGCGACCCTTATCCGGGCGTGGAAAGGGAACAACGGCCACTGCTCCTGCTGTCCGGCGACCAGGACCGCTTGTGCGAACCCAAGGCGCTGTACCGCTTCGCCGCCAGTGCCGCAGGCGCGGTGCGAGTGGACGTCGTCAGCGGTGGCCACGACCTGGGCGGGGACGCCGGCGCGGAACTGGCGGGGCGCTTGGTGGCAGACTTCCTCGTTGACCATTGCCAAAGATGATCTCCACCCGTCCCGCCCTGGCCGACGACGCCCTTGCCGTGTTCGAAGGCTACGTGGCGACGGCGCGCACCCCCGGCCTGCTGGTGTCGCAGCCGGAAGAAATCGCGCTGGCGGCGGTGCAGGCGGACATCGCCGGCTGCACCGGCGAGGGTGGCTGTTTCCTGGTGGCGACACGGGGCGGGCAGGTGGTTGGCCACGCTTGCCTGGCGCGCATGGGGCTGCGGGCCGTGCGGCACATCTACCGGCTGACCAGCGTCGTCCACCCGGGCCATACCGGCCAGGGCGTCGGACGCCAGCTGCTGCAGGCGCTGCATGCCTGGGCCGAAGCCAACCCGCAGTGCCGCAAGATCGAGCTGCTGGTGCGCGCCGGCAATGCGCCCGCGGTCCGGTTGTACGAAGCGATGGGCTACCGGCACGAAGGCCGGCTGGCACAACGCGTGCAGGACGCCGGTGGGGTGATGCACGATGACCTTGCCATGGCTTTCTTCTTCCCGCGCTGAGATGAAGCTCACCATCCACCCCCTCACGCCCGCCCGCTGGCCCGACCTGGAGGCCGTCTTCCTCGCCCGCGGCTGCTCCGAGGCGCGGCGCTGCTGGTGCATGTACTACCGCGTCAGCGGCAAGGGCGGCTACACGCGGCCCAGCGAAGCGCAGCCCGCGCGGGCCAGGGCGGCGTTGCGGGAACTGGCCGACGGGAACCCGCCGCCTGGCTTGCTGGGCTACCGCGGCAAGGAGCCGGTGGGCTGGATCTCGCTCGGGCCGCGCGAAGACTACGCCAAGCTCGCCAACTCGCCGGTCATGAAACCGGTGGACGACGAACCGGTCTGGTCCATCGTCTGCCTGGTGGTGCCGTCCGAGTACCGCGGCCAGGGCGTGGCGCGCGAGCTGATCGCCGGCGCCGTCGCGTATGCGCGCAAGCGTGGCGTGCGGCTGCTGGAGGCCTATCCGGTCGACAAGTCCGAGCCCTCGGCGGCCCAGGCGCCCTGGTTCGGCTCCAAGGCCATGTTCGACGAGGCCGGCTTCGAGGAGGTCGCGCGCCGCAAGCCGGCCCGGCCGATCGTGCGGCTGCAGCTGGCGAAGGGCTGACGGGTGGCGAACAGTCGCGTCTACCTGCGCCCGCCCGAGGCGGACGACGAACGCGCATTCCTGGCCGCGGTGCGCCGCAGCCGCGGCCTGCACCATCCGTGGCTGAAGCCGCCCGGCACGCCCAGCGAATACCGCGCCTGGCTGCGGCAGACGGCGCAGCCCGAACACCACCCCTTCCTGGTCTGCCGCCGCGACACCGACGCCTGGGTGGGTGTCATCAACATCTCCAACGTGGTGCTGGGCCTGTTCCGCAGCGGCTACGTCGGCTACTACGCCTTTGCCGGGCACGAAGGGCAGGGCCTGATGCGCGACGGCCTGCAGGCGGTGCTGCGGCACGCCTTCCGCACGCTCAGGCTGCACCGGCTGGAGGCCAACATCCAGCCGGGCAACGCGGCCTCGCTGGCGCTGGTGCGCTCCTGCGGCTTTGCCCAGGAAGGCTATTCGCCGCGCTACCTGAAGATCAACGGCCGCTGGCGCGACCATGAGCGCTGGGCCAGGCTGGCCGGTTGAAACAGCGCGGCCCTGCGGCACAATGCCGTCCCAATCCGCCATGACACCCATGCAGATCCGCCGCGACGACCTCGCCGGCCCGGAGATCCGGGCCCTGCTCGAAGAGCACCTGCGCAACATGTACGAGCTGTCGCCGCCCGAGAGCGTGCATGCGCTCGATCTCGCCAAGCTGCGCCGGCCCGACATCACGTTCTGGACGGCGTGGTCCGGCGACGGCGAGCTGCTGGGCTGCGGAGCGCTGCGCGAGCTGACGCCCACCCATGGCGAGATCAAGTCGATGCGCACGCCCCAGGCCCTGCGCCGGCGCGGCGCGGGCCGGGCGCTGCTGGCCCACATCGTCGAAGAAGCGCGGCGCCGTTCCTACGAGCGCCTCAGCCTCGAGACCGGGGCCATGGAGGCCTTTGCCCCGGCGCAGAAGCTGTACGAAAGCGCCGGCTTTCGCACCTGCCCGCCCTTCGGCGACTATGCCGAGGATCCCAACAGCGTGTTCATGACGCGCCTGCTTTGAGCCAGGACTGCCCGTGAAGCTTGCCGCCCTGTTCCTGGCCTGCGTGGCCCTTGCGGGCTGCAGCACCGCCCTGCCCATGCCGCCTGCCGGGTCCGGCATCGCCGTGGCCCGGGAACAGGTGATGGCGACCGAACGCGCCTTCGCCCGCACGATGGCCGATCGCAACCTGCAGGCCTTTTCCGGTTTCGTGGCTGAGGAGGCGGTGTTCTTCAGCGGGCCGACGCCGTTGCGCGGCAAGGCAGCCGTGACGGCCTTCTGGGCGCGCTTCTACGACACGCCGCAGGCGCCGTTCTCCTGGGACCCGGACGAGGTCGAAGTGCTGGATTCTGGAACTTTGGCGCTCAGTTCCGGCCCCGTGAAAGACCCGGCCGGCACGGTGTTCGCCCGCTTCACGTCGATCTGGCGGCTGGAAGCGCCCGGGCAGTGGCGCATCGTGTTCGACCGCGGCAACCCGGTGGCGCCGGCGGCCAGGCCTTAGCGCCGGCGGCGAAGCCCTGGCATGGCCCGGTGGCTGCCGCTATAGTGCGCCGGCGGACGGAGGGTCCGGAGCCGGCGAGAATAAATCAAGGAGGGCTTATGCGTTATCGCGTCGCTGCGGCGGCTTGCGCCCGGCTGGGCAGGAAGAATCGATGATGGCCAAGGTCACCATCTACATCCAGATCTCCCCGCACCGCCTGACCCTGCGCAACGTGCAGACCGGCGAGTCGGTCACCACCTCGCCCGAGATCGCCATCGAAAGGGCCCGCACGTCCAAGGTGGTGGCGGTCGGGGCGAAGGCACGCAAGCACGAGTCGCGCACCGTGCAGGTGCTCAACCCGTTCGCGCACCCGCGCACCCTGCTGGCCGACTTCGGCGCCGCGGAGTTGCTGCTGCGCGCGCTGTTGCCGCAGGTGCGCGGCCGCTCGCTGTTCGGCGGGCCGCGGTTCGTGATGCACCTGCAGGACGATCCCGCCGGCGGCTTCACCCAGCTGGAGATCCGCGGCTTCCGGGAACTCGCGCTCGGCGCCGGCGCTTCGCAGGCCGTCGTGTGGCATGGCCCCAACCTCACCGACGAACAACTGCAGGGCACCCAGTTTCCCAAGGAGGGCCGGGTTCTTTCATGATGCGGCGATGCTCCGCATCGGCGGCGCGCAAGCCTGCGTCTTGCACGTCCCACGAGGCCGGATGTGAAAGCTCCGCTTGCGCACCATCGCGGCGGTGCTACCAAGGGCATTCCCGGAGATCGCGCCCCGTGATAATCCCCCGATGGAAACCAAGTGGCTGGAAGACTTCGTCAGCCTGGCCGAGACGCGCAGCTTCAGCCGGTCGGCGCAATTGCGCCACGTGACGCAGCCTGCGTTCTCGCGCCGCATCCAGGCGCTGGAGGCCTGGGCCGGCACCGATCTCGTGGACAGGAGTTCGTATCCGACCCGGCTGACGCCGGCGGGCGAGACGCTGTACGCGCAGTCGCTGGAGATGCTGCAGGCCCTGCAAAGCACGCGCGCCATGCTGCGCGGGCACGCGTCCGCGGGGCAGGACGTGATCGAGTTCGCGGTGCCGCACACGCTGGCCTTCACTTTCTTCCCGGCCTGGGTCTCCAGCCTGCGCGAGAAGTTCGGCCCCATCAAGAGCCGGCTCATCGCCCTCAATGTCCACGACGCCGCCATGCGCCTGGTCGAAGGCAGCTGCGACGTGCTGATCGCCTACCACCACGACTCGCAGCCGTTGCAACTGGACCCCGCGCGTTACGAGATGCTGACGCTGGGCGACGAGTCGCTGGCGCCCTATTGCAAGCCCGACGCCGACGGCCAGCCGCTGTTCCGCCTGCCGGGCCGCCAGGGCCAGCCGCTGCCCTACCTGGGCTACGCGCCGGGGGCTTACCTGGGGCGGGTGGCCGACCTGGCCGTGAAGCAGGCCGGCACCGCCATCCACCTGGATCGCGTTTACGAAACCGACATGGCCGAGGGCCTGAAGGTGATGGCGCTGGAAGGCCACGGCATCGCCTTCCTGCCCCACAGCGCCGTCAAGAAAGAGCTGCGCGCGCGCCGGCTGGTGAGCGCCGCCCCGCCGGAGCTGCCCGGGCTGCAGGTCGGCATGGAAGTGCGGGCCTACCGCGAAAAACCGGGGGCGCGCGAGGCGCCCAAGGGCGCGGCGCAGGCACTCTGGGAGTTCCTGGCCGGTGACCGGGCATAAACCCTGCTTGCACCCGTCCCTTGCGGGCCTAAGCTCGGCGGGTTCCGGCAAACCCCCATCGGGTCGCCCCCCCGGGCCACCTAGAATTTCGGTTTGCATTTGATTTGATGAAACAGGAGATTTGAATGAAGAAGCATCTGTTGGCTTTCGCTATCGCGGCCGTCGCCGCCACCGGTGCCATGGCCCAGGCCAATGACACCCTCGCCAAGGCCAAGGCCGGCGGCAAGGTCGTGATGGGTGTGCGTGAATCGTCCGCCCCGCTGTCGTACACGCTGGGCAACAACCAGTTCACCGGCTACCACGTCGAACTTTGCCAGCGCATCCTGAAGTCCGTGCTGCCCGGCACGCCGGTCGAATACGTGGCCGTCACCTCGGCCAACCGCATCCCGCTGGTGCAGAACGGCACCGTGGACATCGAGTGCGGCTCCACCACCAACAATGCCACCCGCCAGAAGGACGTTTCGTTCGCGCTGACCACCTACGTGACGGAAGTGCGCACCGCGGTCAAGGCCACCTCCAAGATCAAGTCGGTCGCCGACCTGAACGGCAAGAACGTGGCCACCACCACCGGCACCACCTCGGTGGCCCTGCTGCGCAAGAACAAGCGCGCCCAGGGCATCCAGTTCAACGAGGTGTACGGCAAGGACCACGCCGACAGCTTCCTGCTGCTGGAATCCGGCCGCGCCGACGCCTTCGTGATGGACGACAACATCCTGGCCGGCCTGATCGCCGGCTCCAAGTCGCCCAAGGACTACGCCATCGTCGGCGAGACCCTGAACATCGAGCCGATCGCCATCATGATCCGCAAGGACGACCCCAAGTTCAAGAAGGCGGTGGACGACTACATCCGCGGCGCGATGAAGGACGGCGAGCTGAACCTGCTGTACACCAAGTGGTTCATGAAGCCGATCCCGCCGAAGGACACCAGCGTCAACCTGCCCATGGGCAAGGTCATGGCGGGCCTGATGAAGACGCCGACCGACGCCCCCGCCGAGGAATTCAACAAGTAAGCGGCGCCCCGGCCGCGCCCGCGCGCGGCCGGTTCCAACGACAACGAGCGAGGAAGCGGCATGGCGCTGGAGTGGCAGATCTTTTGCCTGGACACGATCGACAAGACTCCGGTCAAGGGCTGCTTCGGCAGCGGCGGCGCCAACGGCACGCAGACCTACCTGGACTGGCTGATTTCCGCCTGGGGCCAGACCGTGCTGGTCGCGGCGCTGTCGCTGGTGGTGGCCCTGGTGGTGGGCTCCCTCATCGGCATCATCCGGACCTTGCCGGACAGCCCCTGGCTGTCACGCGTCGGCAACTGGTGGGTGGAGTTCTTCCGCAACATCCCGCTGCTGGTGCAGATCTTCCTCTGGTACCACGTGGTGCCGGTGTTGTTTCCCGCCTTCGCCAACTTCCCCAAGCTGATGCTGGTGGTGCTGGGCCTGGGCCTGTTCACTTCCGCGCGGATCGCGGAGCAGGTGCGCGCCGGCGTGCAGGCCCTGCCGCGCGGCCAGCGCTACGCCGCCATGGCGATGGGCTTCACCACGCCGCAGTACTACCGCTACGTGCTGCTGCCGATGGCCTATCGCATCATCATGCCGCCGCTCACGAGCGAGTGCATGAACATCTTCAAGAACTCCTCGGTGGCCTACGCCGTGTCGGTGACCGAACTGACCTTCTTCGCCCAGCAGGCCGGGGAAGAAACTTCCCGCGGCATCGAGATCTACATGGCGGTGACGGTGCTCTACGTCATCTCCGCCTTTGCCATCAACCGTGTCATGGCGTTCATCGAAAAGCGGGTGCGGGTGCCGGGCTTCGTCGCCAGCACCGGCGGGGGCGGGCACTGATATGGCCAGCCTCGATTTCTCCGTCTTCACGGCCGACGTCTTCCGCGCCTACATCCTGCACGGCCTCTACTTCAGCCTGGCGCTGACCGCGGTTGCCACGCTGGGCGGCACGCTGTTCGGCACTGTGCTGGCGCTGATGCGCCTGTCGGGCAAGCCGGTGCTGGTGTGGCCGGCCACCTTCTACGTCAACGGCATGCGCTCCATTCCGCTGCTGATGGTGCTGCTGTGGTTCTATCTGCTGGTGCCCTCCATCATCGGGCGGCCGATCGGGGCGGAAATGACCGCGGTGATCACGTTCATCGCCTTCGAGGCCGCGTACTTCTCCGAGATCGTGCGCGCCGGCATCCAGTCGATCCCGCGCGGCCAGGTGTTCGCCGGCCAGGCGCTGGGCATGAGCTACGGCCAGAACATGCGGCTGGTGATCCTGCCGCAGGCCTTCCGCAACATGACGCCGGTGTTCCTGACGCAGACCATCATCCTGTTCCAGGACACCTCGCTGGTCTACATCATCACGGCGGGGGACCTGCTGCATGGCTTCACCATTGCCGGCAACAACCTGAGCCACCCGCGCGAGGCCTACATCCTCGCGGCCGTTGTCTATTTCGTCATCTGCTTCACGCTGTCCTGGCTGGTCAAGCGGTTGCAGGCGAAGATCGCCATTATTCGATAGGACCCGCCATGAGCGACAAACCGATGATCGACATCCGCAACGTGTCCAAGTGGTACGGGCCGACGCAGGTACTGCAGGACTGCAACGTGCAGATCAACCAGAAGGACGTGGTCGTGGTCTGCGGGCCCTCGGGCTCGGGCAAGTCCACGCTGATCAAGACCGTCAACGCGCTGGAGCCCTTCCAGAAGGGCGACATCTTCGTCGACGGCGTCCAGGTCAACGCCAGGGAAACCAACCTGCCCAAGCTGCGCAGCCGGGTCGGCATGGTGTTCCAGCACTTCGAGCTGTTCCCGCACCTGTCGGTGACCGAGAACCTGACCATCGCGCAGATCAAGGTGCTGGGGCGCACGGCCGACGAGGCCAAGGCGCGCGGGCTGAAGGTGCTGGATCGCGTGGGCCTGATGGCGCACAAGGACAAGTACCCGGGCCAGTTGTCCGGCGGCCAGCAGCAGCGCGTGGCCATCGCCCGTGCTTTGTCGATGGACCCCATCGTGATGTTGTTCGACGAGCCGACTTCGGCGCTCGACCCCGAGATGGTGGGCGAGGTGCTGGACGTGATGGTGACGCTGGCCAAGGAAGGCATGACCATGATGGTGGTCACGCACGAGATGGGCTTCGCCCGCAAGGTGGCCAACCGCGTGATCTTCATCGACGTCGGCGGCAAGATCCTGGAGGACTGCTCGAAGGAAGAGTTCTTCGGCAACTCGGAAGCGCGGCAGCCGCGCACCAAGGATTTCCTGAACAAGATCCTGCAGCACTGATCGCACCAGAGCTGGGGTGCGCTGCGCGCAACCCAGCCTACCGGGCCGGCATCATTGGAATGGGACAATGGCCCCATGACCCAGACTCTCACCATCACCCGCCCCGACGACTGGCACCTGCACGTGCGCGACGGGGCAGCCATGGCTTCGGTGGTGCCCCATTCGGCAGCCCAGTTCGCCCGGGCGCTGATCATGCCCAACCTGCGCCCGCCCGTGACCACCGCGGCGCTGGCCGTGGCTTACCGCGACCGCATCCTCGCCGCGGTTCCCAAGGGAATGTCCTTCCAGCCGCTGATGTCGCTTTATCTCACCGACAAGCTGGCGCCGGAGGAGATCGTGCGCGCCAAGGCGGCCGGTGTCGTCGCCGCCAAGCTGTACCCGGCCGGCGCCACCACCAACAGCGACGCCGGCGTCACCGACCTGCGCAAGACCTACGGCACGCTGGAGGCGATGCAGCGCGCCGGGATGCTGCTGCTGGTGCACGGCGAAGTGACCGACCCCGGCATCGACATCTTCGACCGTGAGGCAGTCTTCCTGGAACGCCAGCTGATCCCGCTGCGGCGCGACTTCCCGGAGCTCAAGATCGTGGTGGAACACATGACCACGCGCGAGGCCGTGCAGTACGTGCGCGAGGCCGACCGCTTCACGGCAGGCACCATCACCGCCCACCACCTGCTGTACAACCGCAATGCCATCTTCACCGGCGGCATCCGCCCGCACTACTACTGCCTGCCGGTGCTGAAGAGCGAAACCCATCGGCTTGCCCTGGTGGAGGCCGCCACCAGCGGCAGCAACAAGTTCTTCCTGGGCACCGACAGCGCGCCGCACCCGGCCGTGCTGAAGGAGCATGCGCTGGGCTGCGCCGGCTGCTATACGGCGCTGTCGGCGATGGAGCTCTATGCCGAGGCCTTCGACGCCGCCGGCGCGCTGGACCAGCTGGAAGGCTTCGCCAGTTTCCACGGCGCCGACTTCTACGGCCTGCCGCGCAACACCGGCAAGCTGACACTGAAACGCGAGCCATACACATTGCCCGGGAGCGTGCCCTTCGGCGAGGCGGAACTGAAGCCGTTGCGTGGCGGCGAGACGCTGTCCTGGAGGGCCGCGGCATGACCGCCAAACCGCGCGTGGCGCTGCTGATCGACGCCGACAATTCGCCGGCATCCAAGATCGGCCTGATCCTCAACGAGCTGTCCACCTTCGGCGAGACCAACGTCCGCCGCGCCTACGGCAACTGGAAGAAGAACGAGCTGAAGGGCTGGGAGGAGCAGCTGCACGAGCACGCGATCCGCCCGATGCAGCAGTTCGATTACAGCAAGGGCAAGAACGCCAGCGACATGGCGATGGTGATCGTTGCGATGGACCTGCTCTACACCGACAAGCCCGACGCTTTCGGCATCGTCTCCT
>JAQGMU010000655.1 GCA_028292195.1 Ramlibacter sp.
CACGCCGGCGCCTTCGAGGACGCGCAGTACCGCAGGGGCCCGGGAGGCGGGAAACAGCGTGTCCGTGGTCGAGAGCACCAGCAAGACCCTGGCGCGAAGCTGCGGCAGCCTGGGCAGCACGGTGAAGCCGGCTGCCGCCCGCCGCAAGGCGACCAGCGAATTGGCATCGAAGCGCAGTGACCATTCGCCTGCCATCCGTTCCAGCTCGTTCTGCCGCTCCAGGGGACCCAGGGCACGGCCGAGCTTCTCCCGCCAGCCGTAGGCCTCGAGCGCCTCGAGCCTGAGAGCCCGCAGCGTGCCTGCAACGCCGGCCTTGCCGTAGTACCTGCCGCCGTGCCAGCCGGGATCGCTGCAAAACCGCGCCAGCAGCGCATCCAGCCTGGCTGCGCCGTCCGTCACTTCCGGCGCGGATTCGGTCACCACCAGTCCACGCATGGCCTCGGGGTAGCTCACGCCCCATTCGAACGCCTGGTAGCCGCCGAAGGACGGGCCCGCCACCGCGACCAGCTGCCTGATTCCCAACGCGTCCAGCAGTGCCTTCTGGGCATCGACGATGTCGCCGATGCAGAGGGCCGGGAAGTCTGGTCCATAAGGCGTTCCCGTGGCTGGATGCAGGCTGGCCGGACCGGTCGAGCCGAAGCAGGAGCCCAGCACGTTGGATGACACGACGAAGTACCGGTCGGTGTCGATGGCCTTGCCCGGCCCGACCACGTTGCTCCACCAGCCGCCCTCGGCATCCCCGGCATGCGGCGGCGCCGCATGATGGCTGCTGGTGATGCCGTGTGTGACCAGGATCGCGTTGTCCCCGCCGGCGCTCAGGACGCCATGGGTGACGTAGGCAATCCGCAGCTCCGGCAGCCGCACGCCGGAACGCAGCCGAAAATCGGTCGCGACGTGCGTGGCCGCCAGCACTTTCACTTTTCGCTCAGGCGCCTGACCATCTCGACCAGGCGCGGCCCCAGGTCGGACTCCAGCTCCGTCCTGCCGATCGTGTTCGAGTGGACCACGCAGTTGAAGCAGAGGATCTGTCCCCTGACCGGGTGCGGGAACGGCACGCCAACTGCGGCGACACCCTGTCGGTTGTCCTCCCGGGAGATACAGAAGCCGCGCGTTGCGAACCGGCGCAGGTTGTCGGCCAGTGCGCGCTCGCAGCTTGCCCACTGCTCCGGCGACTTGATCTTGGCTTGGTTCAGTACGTTCTCGCGCTGGCGCGGCGTGCAGGCGGCGAGGTAGGCGCGTCCGATCGACGTGGTGAGTATCGGGTTGCTCATCCCGATGTCCGATGTCTGCAGGGCGACGATGGAGCGGCTCCGGCTGGTCTCCAGGTACACCATGTCCAGCCCCGCCCGGGTGCCCATCGAGACCGAGCCTTTGGAGTAGTCCGACAATTGCTGCATCATCGGCCGCGCGATCTGGCGCAGCGGAAGCGAAGCGAGCAACGGGTATCCCAGCGAGAGCACGGCCGCCCCCAGGACGTACTTGCGCTGGCTTTCGTCAGTGTCGAGAAGGCCCAGTCGCAGAAGGGTGTAGGCAAGTCGGGACACGGTCGCCTTCGGCAGGCCGGAGCGCTGCATCAGCTCGGACACGCCCAGCACCGGCTCTTCGGCGGAGAAGCACCCGAGGACCTGGATGCCCCTGGCGAGCGTGGTTGCGAACTGGGAATCGCCGGCGTGCTCGCGGTATTTCGGCGGCACCTTGCTGCGCTGCTGCAGCTCCGCGCCGGCGTTGCCGGCTGGAGCCGCGCCTCTTGCCCGGCTAGTCAATGGTGGCGCCCGATTCCCTCAGGATCCCGGCCACGCGAGGCACTTCGGCCTGCAGGAACTGCGTGAACTCCGCTGGCGTGCTGGCCAGCGGCTCGGTTCCCAGCGCGCTGATGCGCTCCCTTACCTCCGGCATCTCCATGATGGCCTTGATCTCGGCGCTGAGCCTGGCCACGACTGCAGGCGGCGTGCCGGCCGGCGCCAGCACGCCCGCGAACGCCACGATCTCGAAGCCCGGAAAGCCGCTTTCGGCCAGCGTGGGAATGTTCGGCACGGCGGCCAGCCGCTTGGCCGAGAGCACGGCCAGCGGCCGCATCCTCTGCGTCCCGGCATAGTCCTTCAGGGCAGACACCGTGTCGATATAGACCGGGACGTGGCCGCCCAGGACGGCATTGATCGCCGGCGCGCTGCCCTGGAAGGGCACATGGGTGATCTTCAGTCCGCTGATGCTCTTGATCAATTCCATCGAAATCTGCGCCATGGTGCCATTGCCGGCCGAGGCGTAGCTCACCTGCCCCGGGCGGGCGCGGACGTACTCGACGAACTCCCTCACCGTCCGTGCCGGGAAGTCCGGGTGCACCACCAGCATGAACGGCAGCTTTCCGACCATGGCAATCGGGGCGAAATCCTTGACGGGATCGTAGGTCGCGCTCTTGAACAGGGCCGGATTGGTGGCCAGGTTGGTGTTGGCCCACAGCAGCGTATAGCCGTCGGCGGGGCTGCGGACCACGTGCATCATTCCGACCGTGCCGGAAGCGCCCACCCGGTTGTCCACGGTGACCGGCTGCGCCAGTCTTTCGCCCAGCTTCTGCGCGACGATCCTGGCCATGACGTCGGTCGGCCCCCCGGCGGCGAACGGCACCACCAGCTTGATCGGCTTGTCAGGGTATTCGGCCGCCGCGGCGAGCGTCGCCCCCGCTAGCAGGACGAGGCAGCAGATTCGGATCAGTTTGCGGAAGGGATGCATTGCTCGTCCTGTCGATGCTTGATTTCTCCGGGGACCGGCCCGCCGGCTGCCTGGATTCGGGCGAATTCGTCGCCAAAGCGCTCCTTCATGACCTGCTGCAACGGCATGCTGCCAGGGCAGAGGGCGCCGCCGCTGCGCACGAAATAGGCTTCCGGCCTGGTGGACGCGGCGGGAACTTCGCCCGCCTGGGAGCCCTTCACTGCATCGAGCAGGGTTCGCCGCAGGCGCATCACTCCCGCGTCGGAGGCAAGCAGGTGTTCGGTAGTGCGGTCGGCGATCGAGCCCTGGCTCTCCTGCACGCACGAATCCTGCTCTGAAATCCCGACGATCCCCGAGTAGCTGCGCTCTTTCTGGTCCTTGCGGTCGATCAGGTAGTCATTGGAAAAGTTGCGCAGCGGCATGCCCGCGCCGTCGACGTGCGCATGCAGGCCATGGCCTTCGTCGAAGCGCAGGATCTCGTCGTGGCTGAAGGGGCGAAACGGATTCCAGCTGATGGTGTAGACCCAGCACGAATGGTCGTCGATCGGCACCACGGTCTGCCCGTCCATCGGCTCGCCTGGAAAGGCGGATGTCCCCAAGCCGTGGTTGGGCATGAGGAACTGGCTGATGCGCCAGAATTTGCGGTCGTCGTCGGCGCTGCGCGATGCGCCGCAGACGAATCCGATCTCGTGCGGCAGGAAGGTGAATTGCGGCCTCGGGTCGTCGCGCAACCAGCGCAGGCGGTCCGGAAACGCGCTGTTGGACTTCGACATTACCTTCATCATTTCCTCGTCGGACCGCGTGACGGCGCGGTGCAGGAAACTCACGTGGGCGGGGTCGAAGAGCCCTTCGAGGGCCTGTAGCCAGTTGCTTTCCTGCCGCTTCTTCGAGACGTGGCGGTGCGTGGGCGGCAAGGTCGCGAACTCCATCGCCGGCAAGGCCGGCATGCCGTCGACCGGTCCAAGGTAGGCCCAGATCAGGTCTCCGTGATCGCGCGCGGGATAGGCCTTGATGCGCAGCCGCGCACGGATTGCCTCGTAGTTCCCGTCCGGCGCAATCGTCGGGACATCGAGGCATTCGCCGTAGACGTCGAACTTGAGGCCATGGTAGGAGCAGCGCAGGCCGCACTCCTCGTTGCGCCCCCAGAACAGGTCCGCGCCGCGGTGGGGGCAGCGCGGCTCGACCAGGCCCACCCGGCCGCTGGTATCGCGGAAGGCGACCAGCTTCTCGCCCATGACCGTGACCCTCGTCGGCGGACAGTCGGGCCCGGGCAGGTCCCGCGACAGCAGGACGGGCAGCCAGAAGCGCCGCAGCATGGCGCCCATGGGGGTTGCCGCGTCGGTGCGGGTGAGCAGATCGTTCTGCGTGGCGTTCAACATCAATGACCTCCGCCGGCACGATAGCAGCGGCCGGGCGTCGGAGAGCGCAGAGTTTCATTATTTGAACCATACCGGCGGCGGCTCAAATAACGGAACTGATCCGCCCTCGGTCCCCGATGGTCGCTACCCTGCCTGCGGCGAACCATCCTTGCGGTTGGAAGACCTCGACCTCCTCGCCCATGCTTCACTGGGAACCGACAAATGAGAGACTTATCCTTGCCACGGCACCTTGTCCTGCTCCTCGCTGCGGCCTCGGCGGCCCTTTGCGCCAGCTCCGCGGCTGCGCAGGACTATCCCGCCCGGCCCGTCCGCATCATCGTCCCCTTTGCCACTGGAGGTGGATCCGACACCCTGGCTCGTCTGGTCGGGCAGAAGCTCTCGACCGCCTGGAAGCAGCCGGTGGTGGTGGAGAACCGCCCTGGCGCGGGCGGGGCGCTCGGCGCCGACCTGGTGGCAAAGGCGGCACCCGACGGCTACACCTTGCTCGTTTCGGATTCGTCGGCAGTGACGATGAACCCGTGGCTTTATCCCAAGTTGCCCTACGCGGCGAAGGACCTGACGCCGGTCGTCCAGCTGGCCACCTTCGCGCTGGTGCTGGTGGTTCCGGCGACCTCGCCGGCCAACAAGGTTTCGGACCTGGTCGCCGCCGACAGGAAGAAGCCCGGCAGCCTGAGCGGTGCGTCCTCGGGCAATGGAACCAGCCCCCACCTGGTGCTGGAGATGGTCAACCTAGGCGCGGGAACGAGCTTCGTCCACGTGCCGTACAAGGGGGGCGGCCCGGCCATGGTGGACATCATCGGCGGGCAGGTGGATTTCATCTTCAACGGGCTCGGAGCCTCGACGATGCCGATGATCACCGGCGGCAAGGTCAAGGCACTGGCCGTGACCACCGCACAGCGCATCCCGTCGCTGCCGCAGGTGCCCACCATGAACGAGTCGGGCTTCCCGGGGTTCGAGGCCGTCAGCGCGCAAAGCTTGTTCGTTCCAGCGGGCACGCCACCGGCGGTGGTGCGCAAGCTCAACGCCGATATCGGAAAAATTCTGCGCGAGCCTGAAGTCGTCGAGCGCTGGAACCAGGCTGGCTACCTGCCGGTGGGGGACGAAACGCCCGAGCAACTCGGCTCCTGGTTTGCGAAGGAGTCGGCCAAGTGGGGCAGGATCGTTCGTGAGCGCAACGTCAAGGTCGATTGAAAGCCGCCGGTGAAGATTACCGACATTCGAATCAGCGACACGTTCTACGTGCCCGCCAAGCCCCAGCAGGACGCGATCAGCAGGCTGCCGGCCATCAGCCTCCACAACTTCTGCCGCGTGTTCACGGACGAGGGGCTGGTCGGCCTCGTGCCCGTATCCGGAGGCAGCCTCACCAAGGTCCTGATCGAGGAAGCGCTCAAGCCCTACGTCGTCGGCGAAGACCCGATGGACAACGAGCGAATCTGGCAGAAGATGTATTGGGGCATGCTCAGCAGCGGCAGGCGTGGTGCCGTGATGACTGCCATCGGCACCGTCGACAACGCCATCTGGGACCTCAAGGGCCGCGTCACCGGCCAGCCGGTGCACAAACTGCTGGGGTGTTATCGGGATGCCGTGAACTCCTATGGGAGCGGCATCAACCTGAACCTGCCGGACGAAGCGCTGGTCCAGCAGATGCGAGGCTTCGTGCACGCCGGATTCAAGATGGTCAAGATGAAGGTCGGCCATCAGGATCCGCGCCGGGATCTGGAACGCGTGCGCCTGGTGCGCGAGGCGATCGGCCCCGACGTCGACCTGAGCCTGGATGCCAACAACGCCTGGAGCCTCACCACGGCCATCGAGCTCGCACGCCAGCTGGAACCATACGACATCTACTGGCTGGAAGAGCCGGTTCTGGCCGACGAGATCGACAGTCTCGCGCAGCTTGCGCGGGCCACGCGCATCCCCATCGCCGCCGGTGAGAATCACTACGGCAAATGGGAATTCAAGGAACTGATCGAGAAGCGGGCGGTGGCCATAGTCCAGGCGGACGTCGTCAAATGTGGCGGCGTCACCGAGTTCCTTAAGATCGCGGCCATGGCGGACGCCCATGGTCTTCCGGTGTGCCCGCACTTCAGCAACTTCGTCGACGTTTCCTGTATCGCCGCCGTGCCCAATGGGCTCTTTCACGAACACGCGCAGGATTTCTTCGAGCCGGCGAGCCAGTTGCTTACCGCGTTCACGGAACCGAAGGACGGGATGGTCACGCCGCTGGACCGGCCCGGTTTCGGCATCCAGCTGCGCGATGATGCGGCCGAGAAATTCGGCTCCCCGCCCGCGGCCGGAGTGGAGCGGAGGACGACGCAGCGCGGCTGGCGCTGGCCGCCCTATATGTGACCCAGGTGGCTGCCGCGTCGCGAGGCGGGTAACGCAATGGCTGCCGCGGTTCAGCTGGCGTGGTACCCCGTCACCCGCTCGACCTCGTTCCTTGATCCGAGGATCACGCTCACCCGCTCATGCAGCTTTCCCGGCTCGATGTCCAGGATGCGCTGCCTGCCATTGGTGGCGGTGCCGCCGGCCTGTTCGACCAGCCAGCCCATGGGGTTGGCTTCGTACAGCAGGCGCAGCTTGCCCGGCTTCCCCGGTTCGCGCTTGTCCCAGGGGTACAGGAAGATGCCGCCGCGGGTCAGGATGCGATGGACGTCGGTCACCATCGAGGCGATCCAGCGCATGTTGAAGTCCGAACCGCGCGGGCCGTCCTTGCCGGCCAGGCATTCGTCGATGTACCTGCGCACCGGCGCGTCCCAGTGCCGCATGTTGCTCATGTTGATCGCGAATTCCCGGGTGTCCTCGGGGATCTTCACGTCCTCCGCGGTCAGGACGAAGGAGCCCTGCTCGCGGTCCAGCGTGAACATGGCGACGCCGTCGCCGACCGTCAGCACCAGCGTGGTCTGCGGGCCGTAGAGGCAGTAACCGGCCGCCACCTGCCTGCTGCCGGCCTGCAGGAAGTCCTGCTCGCTCACGCCGTGGCCGCCCTCGGGCTTCTTCAGCACGCTGAAGATGGTGCCGATGCTGACGTTGACGTCGATGTTGGAGGAGCCGTCGAGCGGGTCGAACAGCAGCAGGTACTCGCCCTTCGGGTAGCGGTTCGGCACCACGTAGATGCCTTCCATTTCCTCGCTGGCCATGGCCGCCAGGTGGCCGCCCCATTCGTTGGCTTCGATCAGCACCTCGTTGGCGATGATGTCCAGCTTCTTCTGCACCTCGCCCTGCACGTTGTCGGTGCCGGCCGAGCCCAGCACGTCGCCGAGCGCGCCCTTGTTGACGGCATGGCTGATGCCCTTGCAGGCGCGCGCCACCACTTCGAGCAGCAGCCGCAGGTCGGACGGGATGCGGTCGTCGACGCGCTGCTTTTCGACCAGATAGCGGGTGAGGGAGATCCTGGGGGTCATGGGGTCAGCGCAGTTCGAAAGCCGGCAGCTTGCGGGGAACGGCAAGGTTCTTCAGGGTCGCGTAGACCGGCATGCCGTTCCTGAATCTCGGAAAGTCCTCGCCCTGGATCAGCGGGCGCAGGTAGCGCTTGCAGGCTTCGGTGATGCCGAAGCCGTCGGCGGTGATGAAGCCGCGCGGCATGAACTTTTCCACGTTGGCCACTTCGGACAAGGCCGCCATGCCGATGCGGTATCGGTAGGGCTTGTCGCTGAGGCGCTCGATCGTCGGCATCACCGCGTTGTGGCCCCCGAGGGCCAGCTTCACCGCCGCCGCGCCCACTTCGTAAGCCTGCTTGACGTCCGTCTGCGAGGCGATGTGCCGCGCGGCGCGCTGCAGGTAGTCCGCCACCGCCCAATGGAACTTGTGGCCGAGCGCGCGCTTGACGATGCCGGCCACCACCGGCGCCGCGCCGCCCAGCTGGGCGTGGCCGAACGCATCCTTGCTGCCCTGCTCCGCCAGGAAGGTGCCATCGGGATGATGGCACCCCTCCGAAACGATCACCGTGCAGTAGCCATGCTCCTTCACCAGCGCTTCGACCCGGTCGGTGAACTTCCGCTCGTCGAAGGGGATCTCCGGAAACAGCACCACCACCGGGATGCCTTCGTCCTCGATCAGCCCGCCGGCCGCGGCGATCCAGCCCGCGTGCCGGCCCATCACTTCGAGCACGAACACCTTGGTCGAAGTCCTGGCCATGGACCGCACGTCGAACGAAGCCTCGAGCGCCGACACGGCCACGTACTTGGCGACCGAGCCGAAGCCGGGACAGCAATCGGTGACCGGCAGGTCGTTGTCCACGGTCTTCGGAACGTGGATGGCCTGGATCGGATAGCCCATGCTCTCGGACAACTGGCTCACCTTGTAGCAGGTGTCGGCCGAATCGCCGCCGCCGTTGTAGAAGAAGTAGCCGATGTCATGCGCCTTGAACACCTCGATCAGGCGTTCGTACTCGCGCCGATTCGCGTCCACCGATTTCAGCTTGTAGCGGCAGGAGCCGAAGGCCCCCGAGGGCGTGGAGCGCAGCAGCGCGATGGCCGATGCGCTCTCGCGGCCGGTGTCGATCAGGTCCTCGGTCAGCGCGCCGATGATGCCATTGCGGCCGGCGTAGACCTTGCCCATCTTGTCCTTGTGGGCGCGCGCGGTCTCGATCACGCCGCAGGCGCTGGCGTTGATGACGGAGGTGACGCCGCCGGACTGGGCGTAGAGAGCGTTCTTTTTTGCCGCCATGGCCGCGTCAATCCGCCAGTGCCCGGGTGACCACCTCGCGCACGTCGTTGCTCAGGTCGGGCTTGGCGGCCACGCGGGCGATCGCCTCGCGGGCGGCGCCGCGCAGCGGCTCGGCCAGCTTCTTCCAGCGGTCCAGCGCACGGGCGAGCCGGGCCGCCACCTGCGGGTTGATGGCGTCGAGCTCGATCACGCGCTCGGCCCAGAACACGTAGCCGGCCGCGTCGGGGCGGTGGAAGCCACCCGGGTTGGCGCTGCAGTAGCTGAAGATCACGCTGCGGGCGCGGTTCGGGTTGCGGATGCTGAAGTCCGGGTGCTGCATCAGCTGCTTCACGATCGGCAGGATGTTGCCGCCGCGGTCCGACGCGCCGGATTGCAGGGCGAACCACTTGTCCAGCACCAGCGGCTCGTTCTTGAACATGGCATGGAAGCGCTGCAGCGCCTGCGGCGCCAGGTTGCTGCCGCTCGTCACCAGCGCCGCCAGGGCGTTGAAGCGGTCGGTCATGTTGGCCGCGTCCTTGAAGCGCTGGTACGCACGGCCCGGCCAGACCGTGTCGCCGCTCGTGCGCGCCGCCAGGCACAGGTGCGTCAGCGCCAGGCCGGACAGGGCCCGGCGGCCGCTGGACACGGGGTCCGGGTTGTACGCGCCGTTCTCCAGGTTGGCCTCGAAGGCCCGCTCCCAGTCGGCATGCAGCGCGGTCGCCAGCTGCTCGCGCATGGATTCGCGCACCGCGTGGATGCGCTGCGGGTCCACCTCGTCCATCTGTTCGGCGATGTAGGTCTCGGCCGGGAGCGTGAGCACCAGTTCCTTGAAAGCCGCGTCCAGGTCGGGATGGCGCAGCACCGTGCGCATCGCGTCCAGGAAGGCCTCGTCGAGCCGCCACGACTCGCTGCCGCCGGTGCCGCGGATGAAGGCCAGCGCGCGGCTGGTGGCCAGGCGCTGGCCGGCCTCCCAGCGGTTGAACGGATCGGCGTCGTACGCCAGCAGGGCCAGCAGTTGCTGGTCGCTGTAGTCGTACTCGAGCACCACCGGCGCGCTGAAACCGCGCAGCAGCGAAGGCACGGGCTCGCTGGAGTAGCCGGGGAAGGTCAGCGTCTCGGTGGCTTGCGTGAGCACGTGCATGCCGCTGGTGAGCTCGCGGCCGTCCGCGTCCAGCAGGCCCAGGGCCACCGGGATCACGAAGGGCAGCTTTTCGTCCTGGCCCGGCGTGGACGCGCAGCTTTGCGTGAGCGTCACCTTGTACATGCTGGAGCCGGCATCGAACTGCGTCGTCACCTTCACCCGCGGCGTGCCGGACTGGCTGTACCAGCGCTTGAACTGGTCGAGCTTCTGCGCCAGCTGCGAGCCGGGGTTGGCGTCGGCAATGGATTGCGCGAAATCGTCGCAGGTGACGGCCTGGCCGTCGAAGCGCTGGAAGTACAGCGAGATTCCCTTGGCGAAACCTTCACGGCCGACCAGGGTCTGCATCATGCGCACGACTTCGGCGCCCTTCTCGTACACCGTGACGGTGTAGAAGTTGTTGATCTCCAGGTACTGGTCGGGCCGCACCGGATGCGCCATCGGGCCGGCGTCTTCCGGGAACTGCGCGGTGCGCAGCACCCGCACGTCCTCGATGCGCTTGACGGCGCGGGCCGAGGGCTGGCCGGCCAGGTCCTGGCTGAACTCCTGGTCGCGGAAGACGGTGAGGCCTTCCTTCAGCGACAGCTGGAACCAGTCGCGGCAGGTGACGCGGTTGCCGGTCCAGTTGTGGAAATATTCGTGGCCCACTACGGCTTCTATATTCGCGAAGTCGACGTCAGTGGCGATGCGCGGATTGGCAAGAACATACTTCGTGTTGAAAATGTTCAAGCCCTTGTTTTCCATCGCTCCCATGTTGAAGTCGCCGACCGCCACAATCATGAAACGGTCGAGGTCCAACTCGAGCCCGAAGCGTTCTTCGTCCCAGCGAATGCTGTTTTTCAGCGAGGTCATGGCGTGCTGCGTCTTGTCGAGATTGCCCTCTTCGACCCAGACCTGCAGCAACGCCTCCCGTCCGCACTTGAGTGCGAATTTTTCTTCCTGGCATACCAGCTTTCCCGCCACCAGCGCGAAGAGATAGGAAGGTTTGCGGAAGGGGTCTTCCCAAAGCGCGTAGTGGCGCCCATCGCCAAGATCACCTTCTTCCACCAGGTTGCCGTTCGACAGCAACACCGGGTAGCGGGACTTGTCGGCGCGCAGCATGACGGTGAACTTCGCCATCACGTCGGGCCGGTCCGGGAAATAGGTGATCTTGCGGAAGCCTTCAGCCTCGCACTGCGTGAAGAAGTTTCCGTTCGAAACGTAGAGTCCCATCAAGGAAGTGTTGCTGGCGGGATTGATGATGGTTTCGATGTCAAGCTCCACCTCGTCGGGCAGATCCGGGATCTCCAGCGTGCCGTGCGCAAGGCGGTATTCCGATCTTTCGAGCACCTTTCCGTTTGCGCGCAGCAGCGCCAACTGCAAACCATCGCCATACAGGGACAGGACGTTGCCCTGCCCGGCCGGATTGCGTGAGAGCGTCATGCGGGTGGCAACGCGGGTCAAATCCGGGTCGAGGTCAAAGCCGATCTCCACGGTATGAACCAGATATTCTGGCGGAGTGTAGGCGTTGCGGTAAGTCGTGGGAGAGGTATCGGTGCGCATGGATTTATTTGCCGGTAAATTGAGTCGAACGCGTCACGGATACTCAAACAGGATAGTGAGCCGACGCTGACTGGGCATTGCGAGGACATCTGCAAAGCGACATTTTACCAATCGGCGCCAATGGCATGAAGATTATCTGGCCGCGCATGCGCCGTCCTGCCCTGGCGCAATACAGCGGGGTCTTCGCGGGAAAATGGTACGGACCAGGGGCGGTAAAGCTGGCTGGCGGACCCGGACTTGCGATGCCGCCGCTGGCCGGTCGTGGCGACGTGGCGTCGTAGGGCTATGGCAAGCCAGCGCGACGATTTGCCGTGAAAGGCACTACCATTAATCGATCCACTAACGACTGACGGACCGCGCAGACCCATGGGACCGACACGCCATAATCTGTGGCCGCCCGCACCGGGCTGGCGCTTCTGCCTCCTCGTTCTCGGTTGCCTGCTGCTTGGCGGCTGCGCCACCACCTTCACCAGCCAGGTAACCTCCTTCCATCCGACGCCGCTCAGCCTGCCGGACAAGACCTTCGTCTTCGAACGCACCAAGGAGCAGGAAGGCAACCTTGAGTATCGGCATTATGAAGAGCTGGTGCGTTACCAGCTGATCCGGCTGGGGTTCGTCGATGCAAAACCGGCTTCGGCGGCCAGGCTTGAAGTGTCAATGGCCTACACGGTGAGCAGCCGGGACGTGCGGGTGATCGAGACCGTTCCGGTAGACCCTTGGTACGGTGCGCCGTATTACGGCCCCGCCTGGTCCGGCATCGGCTATCGCGGCCCGTTCTATGGCCCCTTCTACGATCCGTTCTGGCCCATGCCGCCGATGATGCAGCAACGGGAAGTGCAGTACCGGCTCTTTAACCGTCAGCTGAAGATTGGCATTGCCGGGGTGCCCGGCGACCAGAAACTGTTTGACGTCACGGTGCTCAGCGAAGGAACGAACGGTGCCTTGGCCGCGGTGATGCCGTACATGGTTCAAAGCGCATTCGCGGATTTTCCCGGCCCGAGCGGCGTGGCCCGGGTGGTTGAGCTGAAGATGGAAAAGTAGGTGGAAAAGCAGGAAGCGCGGAGCACATGCGCGCAGGCCGGCGCAGGCTGCAATCGATCAGTCCTGCAGAGCCTCCGACAGGGCACGCTCCGTCACTGACTCTTGCTCCAAAACCGTCGCCTTGCCATCGCGCAGCGACGCGGCGAATTCCTGGCTGCTCAAGGTGAACGGCGTGGCGCCACTGCGGCGAGCAAAGATGAAGCGGCTGCGGTGTGGGCTGATCCAAACCAGGCGAAAGGAAGCCGGCCTCCCATCCTCCCTCACAAAGCGCAGCCATTCATTAACATGCATCGATTCCACGCACCGGGTGAACTCGTCGCGCACCCCACTCGATGCCGGCTTGCGCTTTCGACTCATGCCGCGTTCGACCGCGCGCATGGCGACGTTAACTGCTTCCTCGACCCGGTGGCGCGGCAACTCGGCGGCGGTGCGAACGATTGACGCATGGCGCTGAGCCAGTTCGGAAAAGAAGGCGACGCGCTCTGGCCCTTCCCATTTGATAACGTTAAGCCAGGCATTGACCATTGAAAGAATCGCCGGCAGCCGCGTAATCAGTTCCTTGCGTTCTTCAGGGCTGTTCTTTGGCCGCAGGCTCCAGATCAGATCATCCATCGCCGCTACCGCTTTCTCCAACACATCAGGGCGCTTGTGCCGCGCACTGAAGCCAAGGGCGATGATGCGGGACCAGTGCAGTTCCAAAAAAGTCTGAACGAAGCCCGCCACTTCACCGCTGTCGACACGCGTGGCGATTGTCTTGTCCGCATGCTCTTTTGCACGCGCCAGTCGTTCTTCGCGGTCGGCCGTGGCGATTGGTTCGGCAAGCCGTTCCTGCGCCCGCTTGTCCTCTTCAACCATGAACGAATCAAGTCGCAAGGCAGCATCGCTGAAAAGCCGCATCTGCGCATCAATGTCTTTCTGCACCGAGCCAACGATCTCTTCCACCATCTTGAAAAGCGGATCGTCCTTTCCCTTTTCGGGCTGCCAGCCGAGGCTGCTTTGCGCCAGCCGGTCCATCAGGACGCGTGCCGGGTGGTCGTCATTGACGAACATCTTCTTGTCGAGCAGCGCGGCCTTGAGCAGCGGTATCTGCAACTGCCCCAACAGCGTTTTCATCTCGTCCGGAATCTGCGGCTGGGCGAATGTGAAATCGAATATGCGCGCAAGAAGCTCGATCGTGTTCTGGTCAACCTGGGTCAAGGTACCAGGAGGCATTCTGGCCGGCACGCGCCGCAGCAGTTCCGCACTTTTCGGCACTTGGGGCACCTTGCCACCCGCGCTGGCCATGGCAGCCAATTGCTCGGTCTGGGCTTGCAGCGCATTCAGGTGGCCAAACAGCCGCGGAGCGACCTGCACACTGATGGTATTGGTGGACCATCCACCCAAGTCGTCGGTGGCAAACAGGTCTGGCAGATTGAGATTGTCGGGGCTTGCTTCGCCACCGCTGTTGTCGGCGGCATCGGCGCCGTTGAGCTTTGCCGTGCTGCCGACCCGCGACAGCAACCAGTTCCGCAGTTTGCCGTACTGCGCGCCGCGGTCGGGTTTGACGTCTCGAGGCGGCAGGCTGGGTCTGGATTCGACCTTGCGACGGCGCCACGCGTCCGCCAGGTCGGGCAGGATATTGCGCTCGACCAGCGCCTCATTCAGTTGGTGCAGTATCGATGCGAGCGGCAGGAATAGCTCGGGTCCCAGCATGCGCAGCAGGACCTGGCGCGACGCGGGCTCTTCGTCTATTTCACACCATGCCTGATAGACCGCCTGGACAAACACTTCCGGCCGGAACGGGTTGGCAGAGGTCGGAAAATCTTCGCGTTCCAGCAGCCAGGCCAGACGGAGGTTCAGGGCGCCGAGCGGGTCGGCCACGTCCTTTTCCAGGGCTTGCGTGAAGTTGTTCAGCAGGACCTTGTTTTCCATCTCCTCGAACGAAACGAGGGACAGGTCGGCGGTCGCGCCTGCCTGGTCAGCACGGACCGCATTTCCGGCATGTTGCGTCCGGCCGCTATTGAAGGTGCCGGCATTGCTCCCGATTCGATGGAGTTCTGCGTCCAGCAGGTCATGCAGCCGGGACTTGATGGAGTGCTGCAGGCGGCCTGCCTCGATGCGAAGCAGGCTAAAAGAATTCAGGGCATGTTGGGCTTCCACTGGACGGGCGCTTTGCTCGGACAGGTGGAGGAAGGCGGCGGATAGCTGGTCGGTGAAATCTTCGAGGCGAGCGAGTGTGACGACCGAGGTCAGTGATGACAGGGTCTGCAGTATGCGCATTTGGCCGGACATCGACCGGAACTGGGTGGGACGTGGACTCTCTGCGATCAGAGCACTCATGCCAGTCGCCTAGGAAGTTACCTTATGGCAATTCTAATCCGACAACCCGGTCGTGGCAATGAGTTCCGCCAGAGTTGCCGGAATGGCAGCACCGTTTTGCAACTAACGAGGACTTCAGGGACCGTGCGCCCTGCAAGGACCTACTCTGCGTTGTGCTCGCGCGCCCTGCTCCCTGCTACCGCGAGGCTCCTAGCGCGAAAACCAGGCTTCCGAGGCGAAGGTAAGAAGCCCGATGAATATGACGACCAGAACCAGCACGATCAGAAGACGGCCGAATTTCGGCGTACCGTCGTCACCGGACGGCTGCTCATCCGGATGATTCATCGGATTGGGCTGATCGTCCGGGTCTGGTTGATTCACGTTGAGCTGCCCTGCGAACTCACAGCCTGAAAATTGAGGAGCCGGTCGTTTTGCGGGATTCGAGATCGCGATGTGCCTGCGGCGCATCCTTCAACGCGTAACGCTGGTTGATCTCAATCTTTACCTTGCCCGAACTGACCATGGCGAAAAGGTCGGCCGCGGTTGATTCCAGGTCGGCCCGTTTGGCAACATAGGTGAATAGGGTCGGCCGGGTAATGTAGAGGGAGCCGCGTGATGCGAGATCCTGCAGATTCACCGGCGGCACCGGCCCGGATGCGCTGCCAAAGCTGGCCAGCAGGCCGCGAGGCGAGAGGCAGTCGAGCGAGCCAATGTAGGTGTCCTTGCCGATTGAGTCATAGACGACTGGCACGCCTGCGCCACTGGTAATTTCCTTGACCCGTTCGACGAAGTTTTCCTTGTTGTAGTTGATGACATGGGCGCAGCCATGGGCCTTGGCCAGCGCGCCTTTCTCGTCGGAACCCACGGTGCCGATCATGTTGATGCCAAGCGCCCTCGCCCATTGGCAGGCGATAAGGCCAACGCCGCCGGCCGCTGCATGGAACAGTATGGTGTCGCCCGGCTTGACCGGATAGGTCTGGCGCAGAAGGTATTGCACCGTCATGCCTTGCAACATCATGGCGGCGCCGGTATCGAAGTCGATTGCATCGGGCAGCTTGACGAGGATAGAGGCCGGCATGGTGCGCGCCTCGGCATAGGCGCCAGTCGGGCGGCCGGCATAGGCCACGCGGTCGCCTGGCTTCACGTGCGTCACGCCGGCACCAACCGCTTCAACGGTGCCTGACCCCTCCATGCCTATACCGGCTGGCAGTGGTTGCGGATACAGGCCGGTGCGGAAATAAACGTCGATGTAATTGAGGCCAACAGCGGCGTGACGGACCAGCGCTTCACCCGGCCCCGGCTGTCCGACTTCGACATCCACATATTCCATTACTTCTGGACCGCCGTTCTTGTTGAGTCGGATTGCCTTGGTCATTGTCTCGCTCGCTTTGGCTGCGTTGTTGGCGTGGGCCGTCGCAGAAGAAAACCGCGAACCGGCTTGCTAGAATTGGATTGGAGGGATGATACCGCCGTTTGCGCGATCGAGCCGGAACCCAGCCAGCAGTGGCCGGCATGGACTGCGACAAAGCCGCCCCTGTCGGCTATGACAGAAAGGCGGCATCCATACTTTTAAGCCACTAACTTCAGGCGCTAACTCTCCAGAAAGCGCCTGTGGCTACGGCGGGCTGCGCACTCCGCCTGAAGGGTGATCAAGCGCCGATCAAGCTTCGATCAAGCTTCGATGGAGCGTCGGGCAAGCACCGACGAAGTTCAGAACGTGCCGGGAAACGCGCCGCCATCGAGCAAAATATTCTGCCCAGTCATGTAGCTGGCATGCACGCTACACATGAAAGCGCAGACCGCGCCAAACTCCGCTGCGGTGCCAAAGCGCTGCGCCGGATTCTGTTTGCGGCGGGCGTCACTCACTTCTTCAAGGGTCTTGCCGGACGCCTTTGCCGCGCCGCTCATGGTCGTCTTCAGCCGGTCAGTGTCGAAGGGGCCGGGCAGCAGATTGTTGATGGTGACGTTATTCACGACCGTTTTGCGCGCAATGCCAGCGACGAAGCCAGTAAGGCCGGAACGGGCGCCATTGGAGAGACCAAGTATGTCGATTGGAGCCTTGACCGCGCTTGACGTGATGTTGACGATGCGGCCGAAGCGACGGCTCATCATGCCGTCAACGGTTGCCTTGATCAGCTCGATTGGCGTGAGCATGTTGGCGTCGATCGCGCGAATCCAGTCGTCCCGATTCCAGTTGCGGAAATCGCCAGGTGGCGGACCGCCAGCATTGGTGATCAGGATGTCGGGATCGGGACAGACGGCAAGCACCTTGGCACGGCCTTCCGGCGTAGTGATGTCGCAAGCCACCGCGGTAACCTTCACACCGCTGGCCTGACGAATTTCTTCAGCCGTCTTTTCCAGCGCGTCGGCAGTGCGTGCCACCAGCACAATATTGACGCCATCGGCCGCCAACGCTTCGGCGCAGCCGCGCCCCAGTCCCTTGCTGGCGCCGCATACCAGCGCCGTCTTTCCTCGAATGCCAAGATCCATTGTTTTCTCCTTGATTGTCTTTAGACCGAATGTCTTTAGATTGAATGCATTAATTTGAGTGTGCTTCTGACGATTGAGTGGACGACAAAGCGGCGTTGCGACCAGCGCGCTTTGAAGCCTCAAGTCGCTTTGGCTTCAAGTCGCCTCCGCTTTGGCTCCAGGCCGCTTTGACTTCAGGCGGCTTCGGCTTTGAAGCCGTTCGCAGCGTGAGCATTACGGCTTCAGGCCCTCTTTTTCGACAGCAGGTAGATGCCGGCCAGCACCAGCGCGGTGCCGGTAAGCTGTATCGCCGTAACGGGTTCGTTCAAGATAACCGCTCCCATGAAAAGCGTCGAGACCGGCCCAACCATGCCAGCCTGCGATGCCGTCGGCGCGCCGATGCGGGCCACCGCGATCATGGTCATGAACACCGGAAGCACCGTGCATACTACCGCATTGATTAGTGACAGGCCGTAGATGGCAGGCGGCTGGACCAGCATTGACAGTGGCCTCAGCAAAACGAATTGCAGGATGCAGGCTGCACTCGAAACGCACATGGCATAAGCCACCAGTCGGACCGCGCCGATCCGCAGCACCAGTTCGCCGGAGAGGATCAGGTAGACCGCATAGCAAACCGCGGAGGCCAGCACGAAAGTGCCTCCCACCACGACGTTGGAACCGCCATGCTGCGCGTCGTGCACAAACACCAGAACCGTGCCGAGGTATGACGTGCCGAGCGCCATCCACTCCATGCGCCCGATGCGCTTTTTGAGGAACAGTACCGAGATCAGCAGCACGAAAGACGGCGTGAGAAACAGGATCAGGCGTTCAAGGCCTGCCGTGATGTACTGCAGGCCGATAAAGTCGAGGAAACTGGAAATGTAGTAGCCAAGCAGGCCCAGCACCACGATGCGAACCCGGTCACCGGTTGCGAGCGAATCCGAAGTGCGCGCTTTCCAGATGGCCACCGCCGCAAAGAATGGCAGGGAAAAGATCATGCGAAAGCCTATCAGCGTGACCGCGTCTACCGGATAGCGGTAGATCAGTTTGGCGACAATGGCCTTGGCGGAGAAAAGGATTGCGCCGACGATTGCGATGGCAAGGCCCGTCAGAAAAATTTGGCGCGAGGAACGGTCAGCAGCAGTGGAAGTCATTTGCAGGATTGTAAAACGGGCCACGAGTTTTCCAAAGGGAATATCCGTTCAAGCACCGGGTCGTGCGTAAGACAAGGCCGACACCAGGCCGTCGCTAGGCATGCCTTGCAGCAGGGGCGGTATGCTAAAATCCGGCTCTCGCTGTCGGCACAAATTGCCGGGCGCACTCTGGGAAAAATCAGTCATGGCAGGACATAGCAAATGGGCCAACATCAAGCACAAGAAAGCCGCGACCGATGCAAAGCGCGGCAAGGTGTGGACCCGTCTGATCAAGGAGATCACGGTTGCGGCCCGCATGGGCGGCGGCGACATCAGTGCTAATCCGCGCCTGCGTCTGGCGGTCGACAAGGCCGCCGACGCCAACATGCCAAAAGATAATGTCACGCGTGCCGTACAGCGCGGGACCGGCGGCCTCGATGGCGCCCACTACGAAGAAATCCGCTACGAAGGCTATGGCATCAACGGCGCTGCCATCATCGTCGATTGCATGACAGACAACCGGGTGCGCACGGTCGCCGAAGTGCGGCACGCCTTCTCCAAGTTTGGCGGCAACATGGGAACCGAAGGCTCGGTCTCTTTCCTGTTCCAGCACTGCGGCCAACTTCTATACCCGCCTGGCACCAATGAAGACGCGCTGATGGAAGCCGCGCTCGAAGCCGGCGCCGAAGACGTGATTACGGACGAAGAAGGCGGGATTGAAGTGCTGACGCCCCCGCATGATTTTTCAGTCATCAAGGATGCGCTGGAAAAAGCTGGATTCAAGGCCGAGGTTGCCGAGATCACCATGAAGCCGACCACGGCTGCCGAGTTCACAGGCGAGGACGCACTGCGCATGCAGAAGCTGCTTGATGCCCTTGAGAACCTCGACGACGTGCAGGAGGTCTACACCAACGCCGTCATCCTGGACTAGACCGCTGTGCCCTGTCCTTTTTAGCCATGCAGAAATGCCGATCCATCGCCGCAGCAGCCTTTTCAGCAGCAAGATCCACGCACGATCATCACGCATAATCGTCACGCATAATCATCACGCGCCATCACGCACCACTTAGCCACTCATGAAAATTCTAGTCGTAGGTTCCGGCGGTCGTGAACACGCCCTTGCATGGAAGCTGGCGCAGTCCGAGCGTATCCAGATGGTGTATGTCGCCCCAGGGAATGCCGGCACGGCGCTGGATATCCGTCTCAAGAACGTGCCCATCACGGACCCTGGCTGGCTGGCGCAGTTCGCGCAAAACGAACACATCAACCTGACGGTGGTCGGGCCGGAAACGCCGCTTGCCGCTGGCATCGTCAATATCTTCCGCGAGCAGGGCCTGAAGATTTTTGGCCCGACGCGCGAAGCCGCGCAACTGGAAAGCTCCAAGGAATTCGCCAAGTCCTTCATGCAGCGGCATCGCATACCGACTGCCCGGTATCAAAGCTTTTCCAACGCTGCGGCGGCCCACAAATACATCGATGAACGCGGCGCGCCGATTGTCATCAAGGCAGACGGACTGGCCGCCGGCAAGGGCGTCGTGGTGGCAACCACCCTGCAACAGGCGCATGCCGCGGTCGACATGATGTTGTCGGACAATCGACTCGGCGATGCAGGCGCGCGCGTCGTCATCGAAGAATTCCTGGAAGGCGAGGAAGCCAGTTTTATCGTCATGGTGGACGGCAAAAATGTCTTGCCGCTGGCGACAAGCCAGGACCACAAGCGTCTTCTTGACCATGATGAAGGCCCCAATACTGGCGGCATGGGAGCGTACTCCCCTGCCCCGATCATCACGCCATCGCTGCATGCGCGCGTGATGCGCGAGATTATCAATCCGACCGTGCTTGGCATGGCCAAGGATGGCATGCCCTTTACCGGCTTCCTGTATGCCGGACTCATGATCGATGCACGGGGCAATCCCCGGACGCTGGAATTCAACTGCCGCATGGGCGACCCGGAAACCCAGCCCATCATGGCGCGCCTGAAGACGGATCTGGTATCGGTCATGGAGCATGCCGTGAACGGCACGCTCGACACAGTCGAACTTGAATGGGATCGACGCACGGCGCTGGGCGTGGTGATGGCGGCGGCCGGTTATCCGGACGATCCGCAAAAAGGCGCGCACATAACTGGCATACCCGAAGCAAGCGCCGACTGCGTCACCTTCCACGCGGGTACGGCGCTTGAGAATGGCAAACTCGAGGTTTCTGGCGGGCGCGTGTTGTGCGTGGTTGGCATGGGGGATAGCGTGCGGATGGCGCAGAAACAGGCATATACCGCCGTCGAGCAGATCCACTTCGATGGCGCGCAATTCCGCCGCGATATCGGCTGGCGCGCACTCAAGCGCCCCGGCTGACACGCTGCAGCCGGATTCCGATCCGGCTGGGGTGCCCCACCGGGTACCACGGCGAGGCCGAACGAGGCAGGAAAAGGAATCATCGAGTCGGGGCGCTTTTGCGTTTTCCCAATAGCCACCTAAGTTACAATCGGGGCACCCCAACCGACCCGACTCGCCGTGACTTCCTTGCCGTCTCCTTCCGCCGTAAAACTCTATCTGCTAGACCTGCAACAGCGCATCGTCAGCGCGCTGGAAGAAATCGACGGAAAGCCGTTCCTGCGCGATAGCTGGGAACGTCCCGAAGGCGGGGGCGGTATTTCACGCCTGATCGAGGAAGGCAATGTCTTCGAACGCGGCGGAGTGGGGTTTTCCCACGTCATGGGCAAAAGCCTTCCGCCGAGCGCCGCGGCAAACCGGCCCGAAATCGCCGGCCGCCAGTGGGAGGCGATGGGCGTGTCGCTGGTGCTTCATCCGCGCAATCCGTATGCCCCGACCGTCCACATGAATGTGCGCTTCTTTACCGCCACGGCGGAGGGCGAGGACCCGGTATGGTGGTTCGGCGGCGGCATGGACCTCACGCCCTACTATGGCTTCGAGGAAGATGCGCGCCACTTCCATCGCAGCTGCCACGATGCGCTTGCGCCATTTGGCGACGAGCTTTATCCGCGCTTTAAAAAGTGGTGCGACGAATACTTCTTCCTCAAGCATCGCAATGAAGCACGCGGCATCGGCGGCATCTTCTATGATGACTTGAACGAACTTGGCTTTGATCGGTGCTTCGGACTCATGCGCAGCGTCGGCGACGGCTTCCTCGGCGCCTATTCGCCGATCCTGATTCGACGCAAGGACGACACGTGGGGCGAGCGTGAACGCGACTTCCAGGCTTACCGGCGCGGCCGCTACGTTGAGTTCAACCTCGTGTTTGACCGTGGCACGCACTTCGGCCTGCAGTCGGGCGGCAGGACCGAGTCGATCCTCATGTCGCTGCCCCCGATCGTGAAATGGCGCTACAACTGGCACCCGGAGGCTGGCACGCCGGAGGCCGAGCTCTATACCGACTTCCTGGTGCATCGGGATTGGCTGGCATGAAGGCCGCCAGGCGCTGTGTACTGGTGCTGGGCGGCAGTTTCGACCCGGTGCATGCAGGCCATGTGGCACTCGCCTCCTGGTTTGTGAAGCTGTTGGCGCCGGACGTCCTGCGCATTATCCCGGCGGGGAATCCATGGCAGAAGACACCGCTGGAAGCCACCGCGGAACAGCGCGTCGAGATGCTAAAGCTTGCTTTCGACGCGGTGCCGGTGCCGCTGGTAGTCGATATGCAGGAGATCGAGCGGAAGACGCCGACCTACACGGTTGAGACCTTGCGCTCCCTACGCGCAGAGATCGGGCCGGACGACTCGATCGCCTTTTTGTTAGGCGCCGATCAGTTGCGGCAGCTCGACACCTGGCATTACTGGCTGGAGTTGTTCGAGCATGCCAATCTGTGTGTCGCAGCGCGGCCCGGCTTCACGCTGGAATCTGGCGACATACCGCCGGCGGTCCTGCGCGAGTTTCTCCGGCGCGCCGCGACCCCAGAACAACTGCGCGCGACGCCGAACGGGCTAACCTTCATTGCCCGCAACCTGGCCTACGATGTCTCCGCTACGGCGATTCGGGCCGCGCTACATTGCAATGACGTCGTACCGGGCGGCGAACCGACGTTGGCGTCGCTACTGCCGGCGCGGGTGCTAGACTATATACA
>JAQGMU010000005.1 GCA_028292195.1 Ramlibacter sp.
CCTGGTGCCGCCGGAAGAGCAGCAGGCGCTGGCCGACGCCCACCTGGCCCTGCTGAAGGGCGAATCCGAGCGCTATGCCGTGGAGCACCGGGTGCGGCGCAAGGACGGCAGCTTTGCCTGGATCCAGAGCGAGGGCCGGGTCACGCTGCGCGACGCCGATGGGGCTGCGCTGTATGCCACCGGCACCAGCCAGGACGTCTCCGCGCGCAAAAAGGTGGAGCTGGAACTGGAACGCTCGGCCGCCATCACGCGCGCCACGGTGGAAGCGGCAGGCGCCGGCATCATGGTGGTCGACGCCGATCACCGGGTGATCCTGAACAATCGCCGGCTGCTGGAGATGTGGGACATCCCGCAGCGGCTGGAAGGCGCCGACATCGTGCAGCTGTCCCGCTACGTGCAGGCACAGCTGGCCGACCCCGCGGGGTTGACGCCCCGGTTGCAGGACTTGTGGCGCTCGGACGCCGAGGAAAGTTTCGACGAGCTGCACTTCAAGGACGGCCGCGTGGTCCAGAGGAAAAGTCACCGCATCGAGCTCGGCGGCAGTTACGGCCGCGTCTGGACCTTCCGCGACGTCAGCGCCCAGCGCGCCGCCGACCAGGAGCTGCATGCGGCCAAGGAGGCGGCCGAGGCCGCCAACCGCGCCAAGAGCGACTTCCTGGACAACATCAGCCATGAGATCCGCACCCCGCTCAACGGCATGCTGGGGCTCACCCGCCTGCTGCTGGCCGAGGAGCTGTCGACGCAGCAGCGGCGCTACGTGCAGCTGGCCGACGCCAGCGCGGCGTCGCTGCTGGAATTGATCGACGACCTGCTGGACCTGGGCAAGATCGAGGCCGGCCGCATGGAGCTCGAGCACGCGCCGTTCCGGCTCGACGAGCTGCTGCTGCAGCTGCGCGACCTGTACCGGCTGCGGGCGCAGGAAAAGGGCCTGCGCTTCGAACTGGAAATCGCCGACGGCGTGCCCACCAGCGTCTCCGGCGATGCCGGCCGGCTGCGCCAGATCCTCAACAACCTGCTGTCCAACGCCTTCAAGTTCACCGAGCAGGGAGAGTTCGGGCTGATCGTCGGCCGGCCCGCCGGCTCGGTGGGGCCGGACCTGATCCGCTTCACCGTGTACGACACCGGCATCGGCATTCCCTACGACGTGCAGAAGCGGCTGTTCACCCGCTTCACCCAGGCCGAACACTCCACCGCCCGCAAGTACGGCGGCACCGGACTCGGCCTCGCCATCGTCAAGCAGCTGAGCGAGCAGATGGGCGGCAGCGTGCTTCTGCAAAGCGAGCCCGGTCGCGGCGCCTCGTTCCGCTGCGAGCTGCCGCTGCGCGCCGCCGACGAACCGGTGCCCAGCGCCAGCCCCGCGCCGCAGCGCGCCGCCGGTGCGCTGCGGGCCACGCGGATCCTGGTGGCGGAGGACAACCCGACCAACCAGGTGGTGGTGCGCGGCTTGCTGGCGCAGGCCGGCTACCGCGACATCACCGTGGTCGGCGACGGCCAGCAGGCACTGGCTGCAGCGCTGGCCGGCGACTACGACCTGGTGCTGATGGATTGCCGGATGCCGGTGCTGGACGGCTACGGCGCGACCCTGCAGCTGCGCGCGCGCGGCTTCACCGCGCCCATCGTCGCGCTCACCGCCAATGCCGCCAGCGGCGAGCGCGAGCGCTGCCTGGCGCACGGCATGAACGACTATCTGTCGAAGCCGATCGACCCCGCACGCCTGGCCCAGGTGCTGGCCGAATGGACGGTCGCTGCGGTGCCGGCCGCAACGCCGGCATCCACGCCCGCCCCGGCCGCTCCCGCCGGCGCCGGTCGCGAGCAGGCGCTGGAGCGCCTGGGCGGCGACGCGGAATTACTCACGGTGGCGCTGGCCTCGTTCCGGCAGCACGCGCCCAAGGTGCTGCAATCGGCCCGGGACGCCTTCGCGGCCGGCAGCCAGGCCGACCTGCACCGGCACCTGCATTCGCTCTCCGGTTCGTCGGCCATGGTCGGCGCGGAGGACATGCACAGGCTGGCGCAAGCGCTGGAAGCCGAGGCCCAGGCGGGCCGGCTGGAGGAAGCCGGCCGGGGGCTGGACGAACTGGCGGCCCGCTGCGCCGCGTTCGCGTCGGAGTCGGCCGGCTGGTGAACAAAAAGGGTTCGTTGCGCTCGGTCCCTGTAGGACAGCGCCTCATTTGCGCGGGCGCCCCGCGAAAGCCCGCGCGGCGCATGCCGATAATCGCGCGTGCCCATCACCACGACTGCCCCTGCGGCCTTTCGCCCCAGCGCCAACCTGGAGCAGCGCCTGCAGCTGCTGATCGAGGCCGTCACCGACTACGGCATCTTCGTGCTCGATCCCGAAGGCCGGATCCAGTCCTGGAACAGCGGCGCGGAGAAGCTCAAGGGCTATGCGCGCGCCGAAGTCCTGGGCCGCCACTTCTCCCTGTTCTATCCGCAGGAGGCGGTCGAGCGCGGCTGGCCCCAGGAGGAGCTGCGCCTGGCCAGGCTGCACGGCCGTTTCGAGGACGAAGGCTGGCGGGTGCGCAAGGACGGCACCCGCTTCTGGGCCAACGTGGTGATCACGGCCCTCCTCGACGCCAGCGGGGAGCTCACCGGCTTCGCCAAGATCACCCGCGACCTGACCGAGCGCCGCCGGCAGGAGGAACAGCTGCGCAGCAGCGAGGAACGCTTCCGGCTGCTGGTCGAACGCGTGAGCGACTACGCCATCTTCATGCTGAGCCCGGACGGCGAGGTCCAGAGCTGGAACGACGGCGCCCGGGCCATCAAGGGCTACCTGGCCGAGGAGATCATCGGCCGCCACTTCCGCGTCTTCTACACGCCGCAGGACCAGCACGCCGGCAAGCCGGAAGCCGAGCTGGCAATGGCCCGCGCCCGCGGCCGGGTGGAGGACGAAGGCTGGCGGGTGCGCAAGGACGGGTCCATGTTCTGGGCCAACGTGGTGATCACCGCGATCCACGGGGCGGACGGCGTGCTGATCGGCTTTGCCAAGGTCACGCGCGACATGAGCGAGCGGCGCCGGCTGGAGGAGCTGGAGCAGTCGAGCCGGCGCATGAACGAATTCCTCGCCATGCTGGCCCACGAGCTGCGCAATCCCCTGGCGCCGATCCGCAATGCCGTCACCATCATGCAGCTGGAGCCGCTGCAAAGCCCGGTGCTGCGCAACTGCCGCGACGTCATCGACCGCCAGCTGACGCACGTGACGCGGCTGGTCGACGACCTGCTGGACGTCGGGCGGCTCAGCACCGGCAAGATCAAGCTGCGCAAGGAACTGGTGCGGCTGGCCGACGTGGTGGCGCGCAGCGTCGAGACCGCCCGGCCCGTCATCGCCGCCCACAACCACCGGCTTGAAGTGGAGCAGCCGGCCGAGGCGGTGTACGTGCACGGCGACTCCACGCGCCTGTCGCAGGTGGTGCAGAACCTGCTGGTGAACGCCGCCAAGTACACGCCCGAGGGCGGCCGCATCCGGCTGAAGGTGTCGGTGCAGGACGGCTTCGCCGACATCACGGTGGCCGACAACGGCCGCGGCATCGCGCAGGAGAACCTGGAGCGCGTGTTCCAGCTGTTCATGCAGGCGGAGGGTGGTCTCGGCTCGCCGGTGGAAGGCGGGCTGGGCATCGGACTCACGCTGGCGCGCTCGCTGATGGAGATGCATGGCGGCACCATCGAGGCCGCCAGTCCCGGCCTCGGCCAGGGCAGCACCTTCACGGCCCGCCTGGTCGTCGCCCAGGAGGTTCCGCCGGAGAAGGGCGAGGATGACCACGGCGGCCCGGCGGGGGGCCTGCGGGTATTGGTGGTGGACGACAACCGCGATTCGGCCGACAGCGCCACCGACGTGCTGCGCCTGCTCGGCAACCGGGTCGAGACGGCCTACGACGGCGCCTCCAGCGTGGCCATCGTGCACAGCTTCCGGCCGCAGATGGTCTTCCTGGACCTGGCCATGCCGGGCCTGGACGGCTACGAGACCCGCAAGCGGCTGCTGGCCGACGACGCGGCGCAGGATGTCTTCTTCGTCGCCATGACGGGTTTCGGCAATGAAGACGACAAGCGCCGCACCCGCAGCGCCGGCTTCGACGCCCACCTGACCAAGCCGGTGGAACTCGATGCCTTGCTCACGCTGCTGAACGAAGTCAAGGCCCGCACACTGGCTAAACCTTCGGTGTAGGACGGGGCCGATAGATGAGTCGGCCCCCTCTGCGGTTGAGGCGGTCCTTCTAAGATGCGCCTTTCGCCCGGAGAGGTGTGATGCCGCATACGAGGTCAGAGGGAGGCTCCCGCTGGCACTGGGGGCTGCTGGCGCTCGCGGCCGGTGCCTGGCCTGCCGGCGCCCAGGAAGCCCGGCAAGTCGTGGCGGCCGGAGGCCTGGCCGAACTGAGCCTGGAGGAACTGAGCGAGCTGCCGGTCACCTCCGTCAGCGGCCGGCCCGAGAGCCTGCGCAGCGCGCCGGCCTCGGTGTTCGTGATCTCCGGCGAGGACATCCGGCGTTCCGCCGCCACCACCCTGCCGGAGGCCCTGCGGCTCGCCCCGAACCTCGAAGTGGCCCGCCTGAACTCCGGCCAGTACGCCATCAGCGCGCGCGGCTTCAACAACGCCCTGGCCAACAAGCTGCTGGTGCTGGTCGACGGCCGCACCATCTATTCGACCCTGTTCGCCGGTGTGTTCTGGGACTCCAACGACTTGATGCTGGAGGACATCGAGCGCATCGAAGTGATCAGCGGCCCCGGCGGCACGCTGTGGGGCGCCAACGCCGTCAACGGCATCATCAACGTCATCACCAAGGCGGCCGGCGCCACCCAGGGGACGCTGGCTTCGGTCACCCGCTCGCGCCACGGCGGCCAGGAGGCCGTGCGCTGGGGCGGCAAACTGGGCGAAGCGGGCCACCTGCGGCTGTATGCGCTGGCGCTGGACCGCGACAACACCAGCCGCGCCGACGGTGTCGAGCGGCCCGATGCGGCGGCCAAGCACCAGGTCGGTTTCCGCAGCGACCTCGCGCTCGCGCCCGGGCAGCTCACCGTGCAGGGTGACGCGTTCCGCGGCGGCGACGACCCCGCCAACGGCCTCGCGCCCAAGCTGCACGGCGGCAACCTGCTGGCGCGCTGGGACGGCCGCTTCGCCGGCGGCAGCCCGTACCGGCTGCAGGCCTACTACGACCTGCAGGCGCGCGACGAGGCCCTGACCTTCCGCAACCGCGCCGAAAGCGTGGACCTGCAGTTCACCCACGAGCCGCAATTGCCGCCAGGCCAGCAGCTGCTGTGGGGCGCGGGCTACCGCACCGGCCGCGACAGCAACGACCCCAGCCCCGCCCTCGTCTTCATCCCGGCCGAACGCCGGCTGGCGTGGAGCAACGTGTTCGTCCAGCACCAGCTCAAGTACGGCGCCTGGCAGTTCACCGTGGGCGCCAAGGTGGAACACAACACCTACACCGGCTATGAGTTCCTGCCCAGCCTGCGCGTGGCCTACACGCACGGCACCACCGGCACCACCTGGGGCGCGCTGTCGCGCACGGTGCGGGCGCCGGCGCGGATCGACCGCGACTTCAATTTCCCGGCCAGGCCGCCGTTCCTGATCCGCGGCGGCGGCGAGGGCTTCGACTCTGAAGTGGCGAAGGTGCTGGAGCTGGGCCACCGCGGCCAGTGGGGCCGCAACCTGTCCTATTCCGGCACCTTGTTCCGCCAGAACTTCGAGGGCCTGCGCGGCGGCCGCGGCACGCCGCCGCAGGTCGCCAACCGCATCGAAGGCAACGTCGACGGCCTGGAGGCCTGGGGCCAGTGGCAGCCGGCCGAGGCGGCCCGCTTCAGCCTGGGCTACCTCGGCCTGCGCAAGGACCTGCGCTTCAGCGCGCCGCCGGTGGACCCCAACGGCATCGCCAACCTGGGCAACGACCCGCGCTCGCAGTGGTCGGCCCGCGCGCAGTTCGACCTGCCGTACCGGATCGAGCTGGACCTGATGGCGCGTCATGTCGGCGCCCTGCCCGCGCCGGTCGTTCCCGCCTACACCGCGCTCGACCTGCGCCTGGGCTGGCAGGCCACCCCGACGCTGGAGTTCTCGCTGATCGCCAAGAACCTGCTGGACGACCGGCACGCCGAGTTCAATGCAGTCAGCGTCGCCAGCCAGTTCGGCCGGCGCGTGTTCGTCCGGGCGGTGTTCCAGCTGTGAGCCCTCGCCGCGCCTTGCTTCGTGCGCTGCCGGTGCTGGCCGCGCCGGCGCTGCTCGTGCCGGCGCTGGCGCAGCCGCTCGGGCTGGCGCGCGAGAGCGCGGTCAAGGCGGCCTATCTCTACAAGTTCGGCAGTTTCGTCGAGTGGCCGCCGGGCAGCTTCCGCGGCGCCGACGACCCGTTCGTGATCGGCGTCTACGGCGACGACGCCGTCGCCTCCGAACTGGAACAGCTGGCGCGCGGCCGCTCCATCGAGGGCCACCCGGTCAGCGTGCAGCGCGTGCGCGAGGCCGACGAGCTGAACTCGCTGCACCTGCTGTTCGCCGGCGGTCCGCGCGAAAGCCGCAACCGCGACCTGCTGAACGCCGCCCGCGGGCCGGTGCTGACGGTGGCCGACGGCCCGGTCGGGGGCCAGCCGGGGCCGGTGCTGTATTTCACCCAGGAGGAGGGCCGGGTGCGCTTCCACGCCTCCTTGCCGGCAGCGGCGGCGCGCAACCTCAGGCTGAGCGCCAAGCTGCTGGCGGTGGCGCAGCAGGTGGAGGGCCGCTGATGCTGCGCATTACCTACGCCCGCACCTTGCAGCGCAAGCTGACGCTGATCCTGCTGGCCACCATCGGCCTGGCGCTGTTCCTGGCCGCCACCGCACTGCTGCTGGTGGAGGCGCGCAAGGAATACCGCAATGCCCGCCAGGTCCTCACCGCCCAGGCCGAGGTGATCGGGCTGGCCAGCGAGGCCGCGCTGGCCTTCGGCGACCAGAAAGTGGGCGAGCAGAACCTGCGCGTGCTGCAGGCGCAGCCGCAGGTGATCGCCGCCGCGCTCTACGACGTGCAAGGCCACCTGTTCGCCCACTTCCTGTCGGCCGACGACGGCGGCGCCGAAGTGCCGGCGCAGGCACCCCCGACAGGGCTCGATTTCGGCCTGTCCTCGGCCACCATCGTGCGGCCGGTCATTTCCAACCGCGAGGCGATCGGCCGGGTCTATGTGCAGACGCGCCACGGCGTGGTACCCGAGGTGGGCGAGTACATCGGCTGGCTGATCCTGGTGGTGCTGGTCAGCCTGTTCGGCGCGCTGCTGCTCGCGCACCGGCTGCAGCCCGCGCTGACCGACCCGATCCAGGAGGTCAGCGCGATCGCGCGCGCGGTGCTGGAACAGGGCAACTACGACCTGCGGGCGCGCAAGCGCAGCCAGGACGAGGTCGGCCAGCTGGTCGACGCCTTCAACGCCATGCTCGACGAACTGGGGCGGCGCTCGCGCATGCAGCAGGAGACCAACCGCGCGCTGTCCGCCAGCGACGCCCGCTACCAGCTGGCGGTGCGCGGCTCCAGCGCCGGCCTGTGGGACTGGGACATGACGGCCGGCACCATGTTCTATTCGCCGCGGCTGAAGTCCCTGATGGGATACGACGAGTCGGAGTTCCCCGACCAGCCCGACTCGCTGCTGAATGTGATGCATCCGGACGACCGGCCCGCGGTGCAGGCGGCGCTGCGGGCGCACCTGTCGCACGACGCCCCGTTCCAGGTCGAATGCCGGCTGCGGGAGAAGAACGGCCGCTGGCGCTGGTTCCTGGTGACGGGCATGGCGCTGCGCGACGAGCAGGGCCGGGGCTACCGCATGGCCGGCTCGCTGGTCGACATCTCCGAGCGCAAGCAGACCGAGATCCTGCTGCAGCAGTCGAACCGGGCCAAGGACGAATTCCTGGCCACGCTGGCGCACGAGCTGCGCAACCCGCTGGCGCCGCTGCGCACCGGCCTGCAGATCCTGAAGAAGCCGGGCGCCGCGGAAGGCATCAAGAAGCGCACGCTGGCAACCATGGACCGGCAGCTGACGCACATGGTGCGGCTGATCGACGACCTGCTGGACATCTCGCGCATCAACAGCGGCAAGATCCGGCTGGAGCTGGCCCGCACCTCGCTGCGCGCGGCGTTGCAGACGGCCCTGGAGTTGTCGCGCCCGGCGATGGATGCGGCCGGCCACGCGCTGCAGGTCGAACTGCCCGAGCCGGACATCGCGCTGCAAGGCGACGAGACGCGGCTGGCGCAGGCCTTCGGCAACCTCCTGAACAACGCCGCCAAGTACACCCCGCCCGGCGGCCGGATCGCGCTGCGCGCCTGGCAGGAAGGCAGCCAGGCCTGCGTGGAGATCCAGGACACCGGCATCGGCATCCCGCCCGACATGCTGGACCGCGTGTTCAGCCTGTTCGCCCAGGTCGACGGCGGGCCCGGCACCTCCGGCGGCGGCCTCGGCATCGGCCTGTTCCTGGTGCGCGGGCTGATCCAGATGCATGGCGGCACCGTCGAAGCCTTCAGCGCCGGCAGCGGCCGGGGCAGCACCTTCCTCGTGCGGCTGCCGTGCCTGCCGGCGGCCAGCGCGCCGGCACCGGCGCCGGCGGCGGGCGAAAGCCCGGTCCCGAACGGGCCTGCGCCGGGCCGGGTGCTGGTGGTCGACGACAACCTCGATGCCGCCGAAACCCTGGCCACGCTGCTGGAGATGCTGGGGCTGCAGGTGCGCCAGGCGCACGACGGCACCAGCGTGCTGGCGGCGGCACTCGCGTTCAAGCCGGACGTGGTGTTGCTGGACATCGGCCTGCCCGGCATGGACGGCTATGAAGTGGCGAAGGCCCTGCGCGCCGAGCCGCGCCTGGGCCGGGTGACCCTGATCGCACTGACCGGCTGGGGCGCCGAGGACGACCGGCGGCGCGCGCTGGCGGCCGGCTTCGACCACCACCTGACCAAGCCGGTCGACCTGGCGGTGCTGGAAGACATGCTGCGCCGCGTGCAGCAGGAGCAGCGCACATGAAGCTGCCCAACATCCCGGCGCTGGGGCCCGCCCTCGACACCAGCGAGCGCCAGGCCGCGGCCAGCGTGCGGTCGCTGCGCATCCTGCTGCTGCTCTGCGCGCTGCTGCCGCTGGCGCTGTTCGCCACCTTTGCCGCCTACCGCTACGGCCAGATGCACGACGAGGCCGAAGTGCGCCTCGACCGCGCGCTGCGCATCGCCCACGAGCATGCACTCAAGGTGCTGGAGATCAATTCGACGATGTTGGCGCATGTCATCGACCTGGCCGGCGACGCCGGGGCCGACATGCCGGAGCGGCAGCTGCAGCTGCATCGCCAGCTGCAGGCGCTGGCCGAGGGCAAGCCGCAGATCCAGTCGATCTGGGTGCTGGACCGCGACGGCCGGGCGGTGGCCAGCAGCTTTCTCGAAACGCCGCCGCCGGACCTGCAGTTCGGCGACCGCGAATACTTCCGCTGGCACCGCGAAGGCAGCGCGCCTTCGGGCCTCTACTTTTCCGACGTGCTGCAGGGCCGGGCGACCCGCTCGCCCTTCTTCGACGTCAGCCGCGCCCGCCGCGGCCCGCACGGCGAATTCGCCGGCGTGGTCTCGGTCAGCCTGCGGCCGGACTACTTCGGGCGCTTCTACGCCGATCTCTCGGCCAACGAGCCGGGGCTGGCGATCACCATGTTCCGCCGCGACGGCACGGTCTACGCGCGCTGGCCGCAGCTGGCCGTCGCGGCGCCGCGCATGGCCGCGTCCAGCGCGGTGCTGCGGCGGGTGCAGTCCGGCGAGACGGGGGGCCTGGTGCGCGGCTTGTCCTCGCTGGACCGCAACGACCGCGTGATCCTGTTCCAGGAGGTCGGCAATTACCCGGTGTACGTCGGCACCGGCATGGAACTGCAGGCGGTGCGCAAGGCCTGGCTGCGCGAGATGGCGCTGCTGGCGAGCTTTGCCGCCGTCCCCGTGCTGGGCGTGCTGATCGCCGGGCTGGCGGCGATGAAGCGCGCCCGCCAGGCCGAGGAGGCGGCGCGCAAGCTGCGCGAGGAGTCGCAGGCCCGCGTGCAGATCGAGGAGGCGCTGCGGCAGGCGCAGAAGATGGAGGCGGTGGGCCGGCTCACGGGCGGGGTCGCCCACGACTTCAACAACGCGCTGATGGTGATCAGCGCCAACCTGCACATGCTCAAGCTGACGCAGCCGGGGGTGGGCGCGCGCCAGACCGACGCCATCGGCCGCGCCGTCGACAGCGCCACCAAGCTCACGCGGCAGCTGCTCGCCTTCTCGCGGCGGCAGGCGCTGTTGCCGCAGGTGCTGCAACTGCAGGACCGGCTGCCGATGTTGCGGGACCTGCTGGCGCCGGTGCTGGGCCGCCAGGTGGAGGTGGTCATCAGCGTGGCCGAGGGCACGGCGCCGGTGAAGGTGGACCTGGCCGAACTGGAACTGGCGCTGCTGAACCTGGCGGTGAACGCCAAGGACGCGATGCCCGGGGGCGGCGGAACCTTCCGCATCGAGGCGCACAATGCGGCCGCGCCCGGGCTGCTCGCCGGTCCGGCGGTGGTGATCGCCGCCAGCGACACCGGCACCGGCATCCCGCCCGAGGTGCTGGCGCGGGTGTTCGAGCCTTTCTTCACCACCAAGCCGGTCGGCGAAGGCACCGGCCTCGGCCTGAGCCAGGTCTACGGTTTCTGCCAGCGCTCCGGCGGGCTGGCGCGCATCCGTAGCGTTCCGGGCGCCGGCACGACGGTGGAAATGGTGCTGCCCGCCATCGACGGGCCGGCCGACCCGGACGAGCACAGCGACGACGCGGCCCTGGCCGCGCTCAACCTGCGCGTGCTGCTGGTGGAGGACAACGCCGAGGTGTCGGCGGCGATCCTGCCGGTGCTGGAAGCGTTCGGCTGCAAGGTCGCGCATTTCTCGCTGGCGGCGCCGGCCATCGCCTGGCTGGACGCCCATGCCGGCGAAGTGGACGCCGTGCTGACCGACGTGGTAATGCCCGGCGAGCTGGATGGCGTGGCACTGGCGCGGCACGTGCGGCAGGCGCATCCGCAACTGCGGCTGGTGGTGATGACCGGCTACGCGGCCCAGCTGGAGGAGATCACCCGCCAGGGCTACACCGTGCTGGCCAAGCCGTGGACGGCCGCCAACCTGGCACGCGCGCTGCGCGTGCCGCCGCCCGCATCGGCCTGAAGGCCCACCCTACCAGCTTCTTCTCAGACGCCGGGCAGTTCGATCACGAAGGCGGTGCCGTCCGCGGGCGACGAGGTGACCTGCACGCTGCCGCCGTGCGCGGCGACGATCTCGTGCACGATGAACAGCCCCAGCCCGACGCCCTGGGCCCGCACGTCGCTGCCCCGCACCATCGGCTCGAACAGGCGCGGCATCAGCGCCGGCGGGATCGCCGGTCCGTGGTTGTGCACCGTGATGCGGAAGTGCGCGCCACCGCCTTCGGTGCGCACCGTGATCGGCTCGCCGGGCGCGCCGTGGCTGGCCGCGTTGGCCACCAGGTTGCCGACGGCTTGGGCGATCCGGTCCGGATCGGCATTGCAGTCGCCCGGGCCCGCCGCCTCGTGGCGAATGGCCTGGGCCGGGAAGGCGACGCCGAGTTCGCCGACGGATTCAGCCAGCGCCTGGTGCAGGTCGACCGGCCGCGGCTGCACCTTCAGGCCGCGCCCCAGCTTGGCCTCGGTGAAATCGAGCAGGTCGGACACCAGGTGCTGCACCCGCCCGATCGAGCGCTGGATGCGGGCCACCACCGCTTCCCGCTGGGCGCCCGACACCCCCTTCTGCAGCAGTACGGTGCTCATGTCTATCACCGCCAGCGGATTGCGGATGTCGTGGCTGACCACGCCGACCAGCTGCTCGGCGAACTGGGCGCGGTCCTCGGCCTGGGCCCGCGCCAGCGACAACTCCTGTTCGTCCTTCACGTGCTGCGCCGTCAGTTCCTCGGCCCGGCGCCGCTGCAGCAGCAGCTCGCGCTCGTACTTGTGCCGGTCCTCGGCGATGAACAGCGCCACCTGCCAGAAGGCGCCGCCCTCGAAGGTCCGCTCGGCGATGTTGAGGATGACCGGGATCGGCTTGCCGTCGCGCCGCCGCATCTCCAGCTTCACTTCCGAGACCGACCCTTGCAAACGCAGCAGCGGCTGCAGGTGGGTGGCGAAGAAGATGCGGCCGCCCGCCGTCATCAGGTCCTGCAGGCGCAGCTTGCCCGCCAGTTCGTCGGGTTGGTACTGCAGCCAGCGGCAAGCCGCGCCGTTGGCGCGCACCAGCAGGCCGCCGGCCCCGCAGACGAGCAGGCCGCAAGGGGCCGCCTCGTACAGCGCTTCTGCGCCCGGCAGGTTCATGGCGCTACAGCGTCGCCAGGAATTCTTCGATCGCCGCCACGCTGGCGCTGGGCGCGCTCAGGTGCGGGCAATGGCCGACGTTGTCGATGATGCGCAGCATGCAGTTCGGGATCGTCCGGCTCAGGTACTGGCCCACGGCCACCGGGGCGATCAGGTCGTCGCTGCACTGGAGCACCAGGGTCGGCGCGTTCAGTTTCGGCAGCTCGGCGCGCAGGTCCGACAGGAAGGTGACCCGGGCGAAGTGCTTGGCGATGTCCGGGTCGGTGCGGCAAAAGCTGTTGGTCAGCTCCACCGCCAGCTCCGGCTGGTCGGGCGCGCCCATGATGGCCGGCGCCATGTTGCTGGACCAGCCGAGGTAGTTGCTCTCCAGCGTCTCCAGCAGCGACTGGATGTCCGCCAGCTCGAAGCCGCCCACATAGTCGCCGTCGTTCACGTAGCAGGGCGAGGGGCCGACCATCACCTGCGCGGCGAACGCGTCCGGGCACTTGACGTTGGCCAGCAGGCCGACCATGGAACTGACCGAGTGGCCGACGCAAATGGCCGGCGCCGAGGTCACCGCCGCCAGCACTTCGCACAGGTCGTCGGCATGGCCTTGCAGCGTGGCGTACTTGTCGCGGTCGTAGGCGGAGTGCTCCGAGTTGCCGCTGCCCACCAGGTCCAGCAGGATCACCTGGTACTTCTCGGCGAAATGCGGCGCCAGCAGGCGCCACATGTTCTGGTCGCAGCCGAAGCCGTGCACGAACACCATCGGGGGTCCGCTGCCTAGCACGTGGACGTTGTTGCGCGTCAGGACCGACATCTCGTTTCTCCGGGGAATCGGCAAGTATCCGCGCCCGGCTCGTTCCGGCCCCGCCAGGCGCGGCATCGAGCGGCGTTGTCCTACAGTGGCGGGACTGGTCCGGCGCCACCTTGCCAATATACCTTGGCGGCGCGGCGGGCCTTGAAGCGCGCGCCACTGCAGAAGAGCGATGCGCCGCCGGCGGAACAGAAGCGCGTCGCCGCCATCCTGGAACCTGCCGTGCGCGAGATCGCCGGCGAATGAATCGAATGGACCACACCAACATGACAGAACGACCCACCCTCGAAGTCCAGCGCGTGCGCCACGAAGTGAAGCGCCGCAGCCTGCAAGTACGCAAGGTCACGCGGCTGGCGCCACGCATGGTGCGCGTCACGCTGGGCGGCGACGACATGGAAGATTTCGTTTCGGCCTCGTTCGACGACCACGTGAAGGTTTTCTTCCCGGCGTCGACCCCCGACGCCGAACCCGCCAAGCGCGACTTCACGCCGCGGCGCTACGACAACGCCCGCCGCGAACTGGAGATCGAGTTCGTGCTGCATGGCGAAGGGCCCGCCACCGAGTGGGCCGCCGCGGCCCAGGTCGGCGATGCGCTGGAGATCGGCGGGCCGCGCGGCTCCTTCGTGATCCCGGTCGAATTCGACCACCACGTGCTGCTGGGCGACGAGTCGGCCTTGCCGGCCATCGCGCGTCGCCTCGAGGAACTGGCCGGCCGCGCCCGCGTCACCGCGCTGGTGGAAGTCGACGGCGATGCGGACCGCGTCGCCCTGCCGCAGGGCGAGGGCCTGGCCGTGCACTGGATCTCGCGCCAGCAAGGCTCGCTGCTGGACGCCGTGCGCGCGCTGCCCTTGCCGGCCGGCGAAACCTATTACTGGGCGGCCGGCGAATCGGCGGCCGTGCGCGCCATCCACCAGCACCTGGTGCACGAGCGCGGCGTCGACAAGAAGCGCATTCGCGCCAGCAGCTACTGGCGGCGCGGCGCGGTCGCGGTGCACGAGACCTTCGAAGAATGAACGGGATTCAGCGCCCGCGCCGCTGCCGGTATTCCGGCAGGAAGCTGCTCGAAGGCACGTACAGCGCGTTGGTCCGCAGGTTTCCGCCGACGACCACCAGCGGATGCGTGCGCAGGATGTCCATCGCCATGCTCGCGCCGTACCTGCGCACGTCGTAGACGCACACGGCGATGTCGTTGGAGCGCTCCAGCACCGTGTTGACCCGGCTCTCGAATTCCACCAGCTGCTCGCAGCCGGGCAGCCCCGACAGCGACCACTCCATGTTCGCCCAGAGCCGGGTGCGCGGGAAGGGGCCTGCCCCCCGCACCACCAGCTCGTCGATCCGGGCCAGCATCCTGTCCTGGTCGAAGCGATCGTCCTGCAAGGTGGTCTCCTGCCAGGTGCGCAACTCGAGCTGGCCGGAAGCGAGCGCCTCCCCGGTCGCGATGCTGTCCTGCGCCAGGCGGGCGAGGCGATCCCCGCGGTGTTCCGGGTGGAGGAAGTTCAGGCAGCGTTCGCCGCAGTCCAGGCAATCGCGGGTGAAGGGCAGGAGGGCCCGGTACTCCTCTTCTTCGTCGGCGAAGAATGCGCACGCATGGGCGCCGCCGGCGAGCGGGCCGAGGTCGTCCAGGGCTTGGCTGGCGGCGCCCATCACCGCTCCTCGTAGAACGGGCTCTCCACCAGCGCCCCCCGCAGCAGCGTGAAGCGGTGCGCGGTGAGGATGTCGATCAGCAGCTGGCCCGACAGCCGGCTCAGGTCGTAGACGCAGACGGTCGGCTGGGCATAGGTCCGGACCAGCCGATCGACGCCATGCTCGTACTCTGCCACGTCCTGGCTCCCCCCCGCGGCGCTGACCGGCCAGTCCATCTGTTCCAGCATGCGCACCCCGGCGTAGCGCTGGTCGTCGAGCGCGCTGGAAAGGAGCTTCTCCACCGAGGGCAGCGCCGCCGTGAGCTTGCGGCCCTCGAGCGACGGGGGATACACCTGGGTCCAGGAAACGAGCTGGAGATGCCCCGCCGCTTCGGAGGCGCTGCTGTCGAAGCCCTCCAGTCCATCGAGCTGGCGGCGCAAGGCGTCCAGCCACGCCCCGCCGGCCAGGGCCACGAGCTTCTGCCGCTGCTGGCGGCCGTCGCGGGCGAAGAGCGGGATCAGGGCCGCAGCATCGTCGGCGTCCTCGACCAAGGCGCAGACGTGGGAACTGCGCTGGAAGGGGCTTCTCGGGGACAACTCGGCCATGGCTCGACTCCCGGTGGTTACCAACCATAGCAGAGCCTTGGCGGGCAGTCTGTCGGCGGGCTTCGTTTCCTTGCGGACCCGGGCGGCCGGATGCGGTCGCCGACAATCGCGGCCATGCGCAAGACCAACCCAACCCTCAGGGCCACATGAACGACCAGACCGCCGGTGCCGCGGGCACCGCAACCATGGAACGGCCGCTGTGGCGCCGCTTCCTGGTGTTCCTCGGCCCGATGATCCTGGCCAACCTGCTGCAATCGCTGTCCGGCACGCTGAACAACGTGTTCGTCGGACAGATGCTGGGCACCCAGGCGCTGGCCGCCGTCTCCGGCCTGTTCCCGATCCTGTTCTTCTTCATCTCGCTGGTGATCGGCATCGGCGCCGGCGCCTCGGTGCTGATCGGCCAGGCCTGGGGCGCGCGCGAACCGCACAAGGTCAAGGCGATCGCCGGGACCGCGCTGGCGCTCGGGCTCCTGCTCGGCGCCGCAGTGGCGCTGTTCGGCGGCGCCTTCACCGAGGCGCTGCTGGCCGCGCTCGGCACGCCGGCGGACGTGATGCCGATCGCGGTCGGCTACGCCCGCACCATGATGCTGGCGATGCCCGGCCTGCTGGTGTTCATCCTGCTGACGCAGCTGATGCGCGGCGTCGGCGACACCGTGACGCCGCTGCTGGCGCTGGCGATTTCCACCGCGGTCTCGTGCGTCCTGACGCCGGCTTTCATCCGGGGCTGGTTCGGGCTGCCGCAACTGGGCGTGACCAGCGCCGCCGCCGCCGCGATCGCTTCGTTCACCTCCGCGCTCTGCTTCCTGGCCTGGTACATGCGGTGGCGCCGCCATCCGCTGGCGCCGGACCGCGAGCTGCTGCGGGCGCTGCGCATCGACCCGCGGCTGCTCAAGCTGGTGGTCAGGATCGGGCTGCCGACCGGGGTGCAGATGATCTTCATCTCGCTCGCGGAAATCGTGCTGCTGAAGATCGTCAACGGCTACGGCTCCAGCGCCACGGCGGCCTACGGCGCCGTCAACCAGGTGGTGAACTACGTCCAGTTCCCGGCGCTGTCGATCGCGATCACCGCATCGATCCTGGGCGCGCAGGCGATCGGCGCCGGCCACTCCGAACGGCTGCGGGCGATCACCCGCACCGGCCTGACGATGAACCTGGCGGTGACGGGGTCGCTGGTGGTGCTGGGCTACCTGTTCTCGCGGCACCTGATGGCGCTGTTCATCACCAGCGAGCCGGTCATCGAACTGGCGCAGCGGCTGCTGCACATCATGCTGTGGAGCAGCCTGGTGTTCGGCTTCGCCTCGGTGCTGGGCGGGGTGATGCGCGCCAGCGGCACGGTGCTGGTGCCGACCGCCATCTCGGTCTTCTGCATTGCGGCGATCGAGGTGCCATCCGCCCTGGCCCTGAGCCACCAGCTCGGGATCGACGGCGTGTGGATGGCCTACCCCATCACCTTCCTCGCCATGCTGCTGCTGCAGGGCCTCTACTACCAACTGGTCTGGCGCAAGAAGAAGATCGTCCGGATGGTCTAGCGGACAGCGCCGCCCGGGCCTAGGGCCTAGCGCCTGGCGATGGCCTGCTGATAGAGGCCGCGCACCCGCGGCACGTTTTCCTCCAGCCGGTGGATGCGGTCGGGGCCGCTGGGGTGGGTGGAGAGGAAACCAGGGCCGCCACCGCCGGCGGCCTTTTCCATCTTCTGCCACAGCGCAATCGACGCATCCGGGTTGTAGCCGGCGCGGGCGCCCAGCTCCAGCCCGACCAGGTCGGCTTCGACCTCGTCGTCACGGCTGAACTTCAGCGTCAGCAGCTGGGTGCCGACGTTGGCGGCCAGGTCGCCGATCTGGCCCAGGCCGAACAGCTGCGCTCCCAGCGACAGCAGCGCCCCCGTGCCCTGGCTCTTGGCGATGCGTTCGCGCGCATGCTCGCGCAGCGCGTGCGCCATCTCGTGGCCCATCACCATTGCCGCTTCGTCGTCGCTCAGCTGCAGCTTGTCGAGGATGCCCGTGAAGAAGGCAATCTTGCCGCCGGGCATGCAGAAGGCGTTGATCGACTGGCTGCCGATGAGGTTCACCTCCCACCTCCACTGGCGCGCCCGTTCGTTCCAGCGCGGCGCGTCGGCGATCAGGTTGTTGGCGATCTTGCGCAGCCGCTGCAGCTGCGGGTGGCTTTCCGGCGCCAGCGCGTGCTTGACGCGGGCCTGTTCCAGCAGTTGCACATACTGCTGGGCCGCCGCGACTTCCAGCTCATTGGCCGGCACCAGCGTTCGCAGGCGCGACGATTGGCCGACATCGACCTGCGCCAGCACCGGCGTGGCCGCGACGGCAGCCGCCGCCAGGAGCAAGGAACGGCGGCCGTTCCAGATCGTCTGTTTCGCATCGCAGAGCTGGCACATGGTTGAATAATACAAACGAACAATCGAGAGCATGTCAGACCCTACCGCCAACACAGCTCAGACTCCGCCTGCCCCACCACCGCGCCCCAGGCGCTCCGCCCTCCAGGTTTTGCGGGAACTGCGCCAGCCCAAGGTGGCGGTGATGTTCGCGCTGGGCTTTTCCTCCGGGCTGCCGTTCCTGTTGACCGCCAACACCTTCGGCTACTGGCTGCGGGACGAAGGCACCAGCCTGAAGGCGATCGGGTTCATCTCCTGGGTCGGCTTCATGTACGCATTCAAGGTCTACTGGTCCCCACTGGTCGACCGGGTCGACGTGCCGCTCCTGGGCCGGCTGGGGCGGCGCCGCGGCTGGATGCTGTTTTGCCAGATCCTGGTCGCGATCGGGCTGGTGGGGATGTCGGTCGTCGGGCTTTCGGCCGGGCTCGCGGCGATCGGGGCCCTGGCCCTGCTGGTCGCCTTCGCTTCGGCCACCCAGGACATCGCCATCGACGCCTGGCGGATCGAGGCGGCAGCGGACTCGGAGGAAGTCGGCTTGATGACATCGGCGGCCCAGCTCGGCTACCGCATCGCGCTGCTGATCACCGACGCCGCGATCATTGCCGCCGCGGAACGCATCGGTTGGCAGCTCTCGTACTCCGCCATGGCCGTGCTGATGGGGGTCGGCGTCGTCGCCACCTATTTCGCCTTCGAGCCGGCGCGCGCCGATGCGGTGCTGCACTCCAAGCCGCCGCTGTGGACCCGGCGCGGCCTGCTCGATGCCCTCATCGGCCCGTTCGTCGATTTCTTCAGGAAACACAAGGTCGCCGGGCTCGTCATCCTGCTGGCGGTCGCGCTGTACCGCCTGCCCGACTTCGTCATGGGGCCGATGTACAACCCGTACTACCACGACCTCGGGATCAGCAAGGACACCGTGGCCGTGGTGCGCGGCTCATTCGGCCTGGTATTCACCTTCGTCGGGCTCGCTGGCGCCGGCCTGTGCGCGATCCGCATCGGCATGCTGCCGACGCTGGTCGTCGGCCTCGTGCTCGAGGGCTTCGGCACCGCGGCGTTCGCCCTGCTGGCGCTCCATGCCAGTTCGACGATCTTTGCCGTGGTGATGTCGCTCGATGCCTTCGCCCAGGCCTTCGCCGGCGTGGCGCTGGTGACCTACATGTCGAGCCTGACCAGCCTGGGCTACACGGCCACCCAGTACGCGATGCTGTCGTCGACGTATGCCGTGCTCGGCAAGTTCCTGAAGGGGTTTTCCGGCGTGGCGGTGGACACGCTCACCCCCACGTACGGACTGCTGGGGGCGTATGCGACGGCCTTCATCGTGACCGGCCTGACGGCCATTCCGGCGCTGCTGTTGATCGTGCTGCTCTGGCGGATGCAGGGGCGGCATGGGAGCACGTAGGGTGGGTTTCGGCGACGCCGAACCCCACCGTCACGCCGCCATTTGCGCCAGCACCCCGCGCTGAACCTTCCCCAGCGCCGTCTTCGGCAACTGCGCTGTCCAGAACCAGCGCCGCGGCAGCTTGAAGCGCGCCAACCGCGCGCCCAGGAAATCCCGCAACTCCGCCT